>CABTXO010000008.1 GCA_902488725.1 uncultured Bacteroidales bacterium | reverse complement strand
CATGCCCGTCGGTTCCGGCCGGGAAGGTATATTCATGCCCCCCGACGCGGCAGGTCGCCGTGAGCCGGGCGCGGATGCCGTAGTCGGCGAGGGTGACGGCGTACAGGCCGGGGCTGGCGGATTCGGTCTCGTGCGAGAAGCGGGAGCGGTAGCCGGCGTCCGGGTCGTCCTCCGTGCCGGGGTTCAGCTTCAGCGGTCCGGTGGCGGGCATGACCAGGATGTCGCCGAGGTCGGAGTGTCCCGTGCCGCTGAAGTGGGTGTGGCTGAAGCCGACGATGGTCGGATCCTCGTAGCGGTAGCCGGCGCAATATTCATACACGCGGGGCTGGTAGACACCGTTCACATTGTGCGGAATCGTGTCCGTGTCGGGGCTGAGCTGCACGCCGCCGAAGGGCACGCAGGCACCCGGGAAGGTGTGGCCCATGCCGTCGGTGCCGATGAAGGGATTGACGTAGGAGCGGTTTCCGGCCGGCTGGGCGGAAGCAGCCGTCAGACAGGAGATCACCGTCAAAATGAGCAAAGGAGTTTTCATGCGGACGAAATTTTTTAAATATAGGCAAAATCTTGCGGTTTCCCGCAGACTGAACGCAGGATTCGGCAACTGTCCCGGTTCAGCAGCTGTCCCGCACGACGAGGGATGGCTTCAGGTGCTCCTGGATCTGTTCCGGATCCGGAAGATCTTTTCGTCTGCAGGCAATGATCTGCAACAGAATCCCGGCAGCCTTTCTGCCGATGTCGGTCAAAGGCTGCTCGATGCGGGTGACCGCCGGATCCAGATAATCCAGGAAACCGTTGTTGTCGAAGGAGATCAAGCCGATTTCTTCTGGAAGGCGGATGCCGTGTTCGCGCAGCGCCATGATCGATCCCAGCAGGATGGTGGTGCTGAAAGCGAAGATGGCGTCCGGCAGATCCCCGCTTCGGAGGACCTTCACCGTCTCCCGGTAGCCGTTTTCCACCGAAAAGGCGTCGCCGGCGATGCGGGTGCGGATGGATGTTCCCTTGTGTGCGTTCACTTCGTCCAGAAATCCGCCCTCCCTGTCCCGGTTCGACAGCGCCGTCCGGACGCCTTCGATCGCGAGCAGGTTCCGGTAGCCCTTTCGGATCAAATGGCCGGTCGCCATCCTGCCGCCCGTGTAGTTGTCCGTGCAGATGTAGGGCAGGCGCGTTTCGTCAAAATACCGGTCGATCAGGACGACAGGGGTTTCCGATGCGATCCCTTCGTAAAGGTCGGGCGAGGAACTGACGGGGACGGCGATGATCCCGTCCACTTTCCGAGAGACGAACATGTCGAGCGCATCCTTCTCTTCCTTGTCCGATTCCATCGAGTCCGCGAGGAGGACGTGGTAGCCGCGCTGCTTGAGTTCGTTGATCACGATGCAGGACAGGTTCGCGAAGAAGGGGGTGTCGATGTTCGGTACCGTCAGCCCGACAGTGTCCGTCCGGTTCATCCGCAACCCCTTGGCGATCAGGTCCGGCATGTAGTTGACGTTGTCTGCTTCCTGCTTGACCGCGGCGATCGTTTTCCGGCTGATGCGGTATCGTTCTCCTTTCCCGGAGAGCACCCGGGAGACGGTGGAGACGGAAACGCCTGTTTTTTCTGCGATGGACTGCAAGGATATATTTTTCATTGAATCATTGTTTTGTCAAAAATTCTTCATAATTTTGAACAATGAAGTTGCGCAATCGTTTGCGCAAATATGGTGATTCTGAACGAGAGCGCAAAATGGAATCCTGAAAACAGACATTCGATTTGACTCGCGAATCATGCACGGACACATCATCGACCAAGAAAACACGAAGCTAATTCTCACAAACGCTATGCATATCAAGAAAATTCTTTTGTCCCTCTTGTGTGTCACACTGCCCCTGGCCCTCTCTGCGCAGTCCAGAACGGTGAAGGGAGTCGTGTACGAAGAGGAGACCGGCGAGACGATGCCCGGGGTCCTCGTGACCGTGGAAGGATCGACCCGTGGTGCCCAGACGGACCTGGACGGCACATTCGAGCTTTCAGGTGTGAAACCGACGGACCGGCTGAAGTTCGAGACATTGGGGAAACAGACCCAGATCCTGGATGTAGGCGACCTGTCCAATTTCATCGTCAAGATGAAGAATGCACCGAATGAGCTGGATGAAGTGACCGTCGTAGCCTTCGGCAAGCAGCGGAAGGAAAGCACAGTCGCGGCCATCACCACGGTGGACGTGGCGAACCTGAAAGTGCCTTCCAGCAACTTGACGACGGCCCTTGCGGGAAATGTGGCCGGCGTTATCGCCTACCAGCGTTCCGGAGAACCCGGCCAGGACAACGCGGACTTCTTCGTGCGCGGCATCACGACTTTCGGCGCCAACACGAGCCCGTTGATCCTGATCGACAACATCGAGTTGACTTCCACGGACCTGGCGCGGCTGCAGCCGGATGACATCGAGAGTTTCTCGATCATGAAGGATGCGACGGCAACGGCCCTCTACGGGGCACGCGGTGCCAACGGTGTGATCTTCGTCACCACGAAACGGGGGCAGGAAGGCCCGGCGAAGATCTTCGCCCGCGTGGAGACCTCCATGTCGCAGCCTACGGACGTGGTGGAACTCGCCGATCCCGTGACGTACATGAAATCTTTCAACGAGGCGATCACGACCCGCGATCCGCTCGGGGAGCTGATGTATTCCTACGACAAGATCGAGCAGACCGGCAAGCCCGGAGCCAATCCCTACATCTATCCGATGAACGACTGGTACAAAATGCTGTTCAAGGACTTTGCGACCAGCTACCGTGCCAATGTGTCCATGCGAGGCGGCGGTAAGGTCGCGAAGTACTACGTGGCCGGTGCGTTCAACGAGGATACGGGAATACTCAAGGTCGACAAACGCAACAGTTTCAACAACAACATCGACCAGAAGACTTATTCGCTGCGGTCCAATATCGACATCAACGTGTCGCCGTCGACCAAGCTGGCGATCCGGTTGACCGGCAACTTTACAGACTACCAGGGGCCCCTTCAGGGCGGCAACCAGGTCTATGTCGACGTGGTGCATTCCGACCCCGTGCTTTTCCCGGCCTATTATCCGCTGGATGAAGATCATGTCGGCATCAAGCACATCATGTTCGGAAACTTCGATGACGGGAGCTACCGAAACCCCTACGCCAATCTCGTGAGAGGCTACCGGGACTACCAGCGGTCCCAGATGATCGCAGCCGTGGAACTCAATCAGGATTTGAACTTCATCACGAAAGGGCTCAACTTCATGACGTTGTTCAATCTGACCCGCTTGTCGGACTTCAGCGTGAACCGTCAGTTCCAGCCCTATTGGTACATGCTGGACAACTATGATTCCTACACGGGAGAGTATCATATTCAGCGTATCAACGAAGACGGGACGGATTATCTCACGTACAACGAAGGGAGCAAGAATGTCACCAACACCCTCTATTCCGAGAGCCGTCTGAACTATGCCCGTGAATTCGGACGCAGCGAGGTGACGGGGTTGCTGGTCCTTACGGCCCGCGAGTCGCGGGTGGCCAATGCCGGAACCCTCCAGCTGTCTCTGCCTTCCCGGAATGCCGGACTCTCCGGACGTTTCACGTACGGCTGGGACAAACGCTACTTCACGGAGTTCAACTTCGGCTACAACGGATCGGAACGTTTTCACAAGTCGCATCGCTGGGGCTTCTTCCCTTCCGCGGGAGCAGCTTGGGTGGTGTCGAACGAGAAATGGTTCAAACCGGCGTTGAACATCGTAGACAATCTCAAGTTCAGGGCCTCGTACGGCCTGGTGGGAAATGACAACATCGGCGACTCGCGCAACCGCTTCTACTATCTTTCCGAGATGAACATGAACAGTTCCGGCAAGAGCGCATCTTTTGGCGAATTTCAGCAGATTACCTTCAAGGGCATCGATGTCTTGCGCTATGCGAATGAGGCCATCACGTGGGAAACTGCCTACAAAACCAATTTTGCGGCCGAACTCGGCCTTTTCAAGAAATTCGATCTCATTGTGGAATACTTTACCGAGCACCGCAGAAACATTTTCATGAGCCGCGCCGACATCCCCAACACCATGGGGCTGCAGGCTGGCATCCAGGCGAACATCGGAGAGTCGCAGGCGCGCGGCATCGATGTCCAAGCAGAGTACCAGCAGGTCTTCAACCAGGATTTGTGGGCTTCTGCACGCGCGAATTTCACGTATTCCCACGGGGAATACCTGATCTACGAAGAGCCGAACTATCCGGAGGCGTACCGGCTGCATGCCGGACGTTCCCTGCAGCAGAAATGGGGCTACCTGGCCGAACGGCTCTTCATCGACGATGAGGAGGCGCTCAACAGCCCCTCCCAGCAAAGTTTCGGTGTCCTGTACGGTGGCGGCGACATCAAGTACACGGATGTGAATCATGACGGCAAGATCACCAATGCCGACATGGTTCCCATCGGCTATCCCACTTCCCCGGAAATCATCTACGGCTTCGGAGCCTCCGTCGGCTACAAGGGTTTCGACCTGTCCGTATTCTTCCAGGGACTCGCACGCGAATCCTTCTGGATGGATGTGTCGGATGCGTTCGATGCAAAACACAACCGCTACGGGACCGCACCGTTCGTGAACAATACGCAGCTGCTGAAGGCCTATTCCGACAGCCACTGGAGCGAAGACAACCGGGACATCTATGCCCTCTATCCGCGCTACAGCGCCTATCACAATGCGAACAACTCTGCCACCAGCACCTGGTGGATGCGGGATGGCTCCTTCCTCCGGCTCAAGCAGATGGAACTGGGCTACACGATGCCGCAGCGTCTCACGCGGAAACTGCATATTGACAGTCTCCGGCTGTATTTCCAAGGCAACAACCTGCTCTGCTGGAGCAAGTTCAAGCTGTGGGATCCGGAACTTGCCGCCCACGGACTCAACTATCCGATCCAGCGGACCTTCAACATAGGTCTCAACGTGACTTTCGACACCAAATAAATGGAGAGATTGATTATGAAAAAGATATTCAAGAACATTTCACTCGGATTGGGATCTCTCGCCGCGGTATTCGGACTCTCCCAAGGTTGCAACAAGTTTCTCGACGTGGTGCCGGATGACGGTCTCGCCACGATCGAGATGTCTTTCAACCTGCGGTCTTCCGCCATCCGCTACCTGGGCACCTGCTATTCCTACATGACGAATGAAGGGGATCCCGCTTCAGACCCCGCCATGCTGGGTGGCGACGAACTTTGGGATCTTTTCGGCCGTACCGTTTCCGCCGGGGGCGGACGTGTGCCGAACGCCCTGTTCGGCATCGCAAGAGGCTTCCAGAGTGCCAGCGTTGTCTATGGATGGGATTGGGCGAGCATGTATGAAGGAATCCGTTGCTGCGACATCCTGCTGGACAATGTCGACAAGGTGCCGGACATGACCGATGAAGAAAAGGCGCAGTGGAAGGGCGAGGTGACCTTCCTCAAAGCTTATTACCATTTCAATCTGATGCGGAAATGGGGTCCGGTTCCGATCATCCGGGAGAGCCTTCCGATCGACTCGGATGTCTCGGAAGTACGGGTGTACCGCGACAACATCGACGACTGCTTCGACTATGTGCTCGATCTGCTGGACGAGGCCCTGCCATACCTGCCGCTCGTCAACCCGACGCCGGATGAATATGGCCGCGTGACCCAACCTGCATGTGCCGCGCTCAAGGCGCGCGTGGCAGTCTATGCCGCAAGTCCCTTGTTCAACGGCAACGATGAAGAGGCTTCTCTGGTGGACAGCCGTGGCGTACGGCTCTTCCCCGCCAAGACGGCTGACCAAAAGCTCCGTCGCTGGAAAGATGCGATGGATGCCTGCAGCGAGGCCATCGATCTATGTGAAGAGGCAAACATGAAACTGTACCAGAAATCTGAGATCGAGAACACCTATCGCATGTGCGACACGCTCATGACCGATCTGACCCTCCGGGGAGCTTTCTGCGAAAGATGGAACAGTGAACTGGTTTGGCCGAACACGCAGACATCCTCTACCGCCATCACGGAATTCCAGCGCTGGAGCATGCCGAACTTCTCCAAGTTTGACATTGTCGGGTGCTGGGGGTTCATCGGCGTTCCGCTCAAGATCGCCGAGCAGTTCTACACGAAACACGGCCTTCCGATCGGGAACGACAAGGAATGGAAGGGGGTTGATCCCTTCGCCCTCCGGGTGGGAGACGATGCCAATGCCTATTACATCGAGAAAGGCTACACAACGGTCCAGCTCAACTTTGACAGAGAGCCGCGATTCTACTCTTCTCTCGGTTTCGACGGAGGTGCCTGGTTGGGCGCCCTTACCAACTTCAATGATCTCAAGCCGTCGGATTTGAATTTCCTGGAATGCCGCAACGGAAAAGCCCAGGCAAAAAAAGACAAGGAAACAGGTCCCGTAACCGGCTACTATCCGAAAAAACTTTATCCTTACCGATGCAACGTGGTTGCGGCCAACGCCATGACAAGATACTGGTTCCCTTGGCCGATGATCCGTCTTGCAGACCTTTACTTGCTGTATGCCGAGTCCATCAATGAATATGAAGGACCGAAAGGCGCGTACAGTGAAGAACTGTTCAAATATCTGGATGCCGTCCGTCAGCGTGCGGAGATTCCGGATGTCAAGACCTCCTGGGACACCTACAGCGACACCCCGGGCTACTACGGCACGCAAGCGGGCATGCGGGAAATCATCCATCGCGAACGGCTCAACGAGCTGGCGTTCGAAAGCCAACGTTTCTGGGATATCCGCCGATGGAAGGAAGCCCCAGCCGAGTACCAGAAAGGGATATTCGGATTCAGGATCTCATCCGCGACACCCGAAGACTATTATGTCAGAACTCCCCTTTTCGAGCAGAATTTCGGCTTGAAAGACTATTTCTGGCCTCTTTTCACCACCGACCTTGAACGGAATCCACATCTGATCCAAAATCTTGGTTGGTAATGTACAAATTCAAGCAGTATCCGATATGAAAAAAATAGTGAAAACCACATTCTTCGCCCTATGCGTCCCGCTCCTCTTTGCGGCTTGTAACGCCGGAGAGAACGAATTCGGAAGAATTGACCAGAAAGCGGACGTGCCCATCCCCGAGCCTGTCACCGTGGCGAGCGTGCGGAACATCAGCGGAGGCGCGGTCATCAAGGTCAACATCCCGGACGACGACAACATCAAGGGAATCATCGCGACCTACACGCGCGGCGGAAAGGAAGTGAACACCAAGATTTCCCGTTATACCGACAGCCTTCTCATCGTCGGTTATGCCGACACGTTGACCCATAAAGTAGAACTGGCCTCGTTCAACGTCAACGAGGAACGCTCTTCTTCCGTGACGGCTGATTTCAGACCGCTGCCCCCGGCCATTCTGCTTGCGACGCCGCAATTGTTCCAAGCCTTCGGCGGGGTGAAAATCCGGATCGAGGGCAACACTCCGAAGGCAGATCTTGCGGTCTGTCTGCTGCGGGACGAGGACCTGAACGATTTTGACAAACCTGTCGGACAGATGAAGTGGGTGGAGGTCCAGACCCTTTTCACGGCAGCGGACAGCATCACCTTGTCCCGTCGCGGACTCGCACCTGTGGAAGCGATCTACGGGGTCTACCTGCGCGACCGTTGGGGAAACTGCTCCGATACGGCAAAAGTAACAATTACGCCATTGGAAGAAGTGAAACTGCCGGCCGACAAGTTCCGCAACGCCAACCTCGGGGATGACAACCTGAGAGTCACCAACCGCCTTTACCCGATCGAAGCGCTCTGGGACGGAACCGGAACTTCGGAAAAGACGGGCGGCGCATATCACTTCTTTTACGGCGAAGGTCCCAGACCTTCTTGGTTTACCATTGACCTGGGGGTGAAGGCCAAATTGAGCCGCGTGGCGACTCTGCCCCGAATCAACTATCAGATCTGGTCCATCGGCCACCCCAGGAACTTCGAATTCTGGGGGAGCCTGAATCCGACCGGCCAGGAGGTCCCGGGCAATGAACACGGCTTCGATGACACCTGGTTCTGTCTCGGGAAGTTCCAGCAGTTCAAGCCTTCCGGGTACGAACCGGACGGTATGGTCGGCACGGTGACCCAGGATGACCGGGAATATTTCAACAACGGAAACGACTTCGAACTCAACAATGAAGTCTTCCCGCACGCTTACGATGAACTGCGCTACCTGCGCGTCGTGATCGTGGAGACCTTTGCTTCATTCGAGAACAACACCCCGGATCTGGCCGTCCATCTAGGCGAGGTGACGCCTTGGGGCCAGATCATTCAAGCGTATTGATTCAAATGGGAATGATTATGAAACAGCTTTTTTATGGAATAGCAGCTCTTCTCGCATTTTTGATGACGGCTTCCTGTACGAAGCAGGATGATATCTATCAGGAGTGGGTGAAGGAAGGCGGGTACACCTATCCGGCCAAATCCGCGAAAATCTCCACGGTGGTCGGCTACTGTCAAATGACGCTCTCGTGGAACAAGCCCAAAGATCCGGCTGTCAAAACTGCGAAAGTTTTCTGGGACAACTACTCCGACTCTCTTCTGTTGGATTATTCCTCCTTCCCTGAAGGGATCGTTACGGTGACCGTCCCGGATCTGGACGAGCGCTCCTACACATTCGAGGTCGTCAACTATGATGCGAACGGGAATCGCTCCCTCCCGGCCGAGGTTGTGGCGACCCCGTACGGCAAGACTTGGTTCAGCACCAAGAAAGAAAGATTTGTTGTCGATCCGCGCATGAACGGCAAGGATGCCGTCATCGTGATGAATGACCCCAAATCCGCAAACGCGGACCAGCACAACGATCCGGAACTCGTGGCAACGAAATTCCGCTACCGGAATGGTGCAGGGGAGTGGACTGAGCTCGAAGGAACAATGGACCCTGCTTCTAAATCGATCACCTTCCCCGATGCCTTGGAAGGGAAGTATTTCGAATTCCGTTCCGCCTATAAGAAGACGGGAGCTGTCGATACCGTCTGGCGGGAAAACTGGGTAAAGTCCGGCATTCCGATCCTGTACAGGCTGCACACGGAAGGGTGGACGGTTGCCTGCACGACCGGTCAGACCCTCAATGCGGCGAGCGGTCCGGAAAACATCTTCGACGGCATCATCGATGCGAACCACCGGTACCACAGTTCGAACGCCTCCAACCGGACGGCGTTCCCGAAGATCCTGGCCATCGACACCCATTCAGAAGCGGGTAAGGAACCCACCTTCACGGGCTTCCGGTTCCACCGGAACCCGGTTATGAATCGTAGATACATCAACCATTTGTACCTGTACATCGGGAATGCCCCCTATGATCCGGACGAGCCCAAACCGCTCGATGCCTTCGGAACCCCGTCGATCAACAATACGCAACTGTACTGGAGCGAACAGGCGGCCTGGCGGGGAATTGCCCGGAAGACCGGTTCCTGCATCGGCATCGTTTTTACAGATTCACGAAACACCAGATACGGCTACATCGACCTGTGGGAACTGGAAGTCTGGGGCTTCATCGCGGCCGAAGCAGATTGATCAAATTAACGTTTTGAAGAAATGGAACGAATGAAAAAATATCTGTTATTGCTTGTTGCATTGTGCTCTTCTTTCCTGCTCCTGTCGTGTCGGGATAAGGAGACAGACCCTTCCGGACAACAAGGGGGGCAGGAAATCACGGAAGAAGCACCGACTTTCACGGGCATATTCGGAGACACGTCTTTCGGCGATTTCAAGACGAACTGGAGTGTCGGTGACGAAATCCAGGTCTACAGCATCAAGGGAAGTTTTTCTTCCAAGGAAAAGATCACCGCAAAGTCTGTCTCTGCGGACGGGAAAGTGGCCACTTTCGTGTCGGAGGGAAAACTCTTGAAAGGTGCGGAGAAGTACTATGCATTTCTGTCCGATAGCGGAGTCGACGGCTACAAATTGAAAAAATACTGGAGCTCCGACAATATGGATCGTCAGACGGACGCGCTCCCTTGCGTTGCTGTTGCAAGCTGCAGTGCGGACAAGAAGGAATTCGTGTTCAAGAACATGTTTTCCCTGTTGAAATTTTCCGTTACGAATCCTGCCACGAAATACATCGTTTTCACGGGCAACAACGCGGAGCTGGTCAACAAAAACATCTTCATCAGCTTTTCCGACCGCAGTCTTTCGGACAATCCGAAACCGGATTTTGAGCCGACTCCCTCGATCCGAAAATTCGTGGACGGCGCCGGGACCTATTTCATCGGTCTTTTCCCGGGCATGGACCTCAAGGGTGGATACACCATCACAGCCTACGATGAATCTGGTCAGATTGTCGGCAAGGTTGTGGTCGGGGATCCGCTGTCGGTGGAAGGCGGAGAAGTATTTTCTGCAGGGGAAATCGGGGAGCCCCCGGTCCTTTCACCTACCTTCGACGACACAAAGATCACATTGAGCCTTGCGGCGATCAGCGATACGCATGTGGACGGGGCTGCCACTGTGCCGGGCACCAAATTCAAGAATGCGCTGGAGCAGCTCAAGGCAAGGGCGGCAGAGAAAGATGCCAATGGCCTGGACGGCGTGATGGTTGTCGGGGATCTCATCGACCGGGCCGACAATGCGCAAGGACAAGCGTTCAAGGCGCTTTATGAAGCTGTCTTCAATCCACTTGCCGTCCCGATGGTGTACACGGTCGGAAATCACGACATGAACCCCGACTACAAATGGTCGGCACAATCCGTCGCATTGGCACAGAAGTTCACCGCGGTCTTGGGCGATTCTTACTATAAGACAGACCTGGACAACACGATGCGGAAGAACTTCGAGGCGCGTCATTGTGTCATCGGAGGCTATCATATTCTGACCGTTACTCCGAATGCAATGGGGCCGATCTCGTATTCAATGAACGTGTTGACCTGGCTGGACGAGCAATTGCAGGCCGTCACCAAGGCAGATCCGGAAAGATATGTGATTTTGTTGACCCACCCCATGCTGTACGACACAGTCTACGGCAGTCTGCTTCAGGGAGTCGGCAGTTTCTGGGCGACATCGGCCTTGAAGGACATCCTGATGAAGTATCCGCAGGTCGTCACCTTCAGCGGACATCTTCATTTCCCGCTCAATGATCCTCGGAGCGTCTGGCAGGGAGACTGGACCTCCTTCGGCTGCGGCTCCACGAAGTACATGGCGATCGAAGACGCCGGCTATGAAGACATGGCGGGTGCTACGACGATGAAGGACAAGGATGAATTCTCCGAAGGGTTGCTCATCCAGTTCGATGTCAATGGAAATCTCCGTGCAACGCGAATGGACTTCTATCGGACTGCCGAGATCGGCCAGCCTTGGACGGTCTCCTACCCGAAGAGCGACAAGAGCCATCTCAAAAAATATTCGAATGCGGCAAGGAAAGCCGCGAATGCAGCTCCGGAGGTGAAAGCGGCGACGGTGACTGTCGGAGACGTCGTTGAGGGAGCCGCACCCGTCACGGTCACGTTCCCTTCCGCAAGCGATGATGAATTCGTGCATCACTACATCGTGAAGCTGAGCAAGTCCGACGGAACGCCTGTGGCAGAGAAGAAATATCTGGCTGATTTCTATCGCAATCCCCAGCCTTCCGGCATGAAGCCGAACTGGTCGGTCGATTTCGGCTCCCTCGGAGAAGGAGACTATGTGGTTTCAGTCGAGGCGTATGATTCCTGGGACGCGATGGGGGTCTACAACCAAGCCTTCTCCATCAAGCTGCCCGAACCTCCGGCACCCGTTGTTCCTGAAGTCTATGCAGACTTCGATTTCGCTGGCGGGACGGTGGTCGACACGAAGGGGCACATCACTGCCAACAACCATGGAGCGACCTTCGCAGAGACCGAGGTTTCTCATGCCGGAACCACTTACTCGGTCGAGGCCATGACGGTGACGGCGAGCGGATATGTGGCATGCAAGTTCCCGATGACCGGACTTCCGCTGCTGAACTGGTTCGACAACGGATTCAGCGTCGAGGCCTTCTATGTGGACAAGAGTCCGGGATCCGGCGTACATGGAATTGTCTGCAGCACCGAGAAGACGGGCTGGGGACTGGCGAACCGTGCGACGGGCGTTCCGTACTGGATCATGACGGAAAACCAGGGAGGCAAGGCGACACCCTACAAGACACTGGATGCGCAGGCCGCCAACTCTACGACCGAACTCACGCATGTCGTAGCGGTCTATGACACCGGCAACAAGCAGGTGCGGCTGTACAAGAACGGCGTTCTGGACGGGACTTTGTCCGGCATGTCGGGCCACATCTACACGGCGACAGGTCCGATGGATTGGTTCTGTCTCGGATCGGACATCAAGTCCGCCGACGTGGGAGGAGATTTCCCGAACGTGAACACGGTCCTGGTGGACGTGAAACTTTACGCAGGAGCCCTCAACGATACCGGGGTCGCACAAATCTACAGCGAAGCCGTGAACACCCTGAAGACCTCCCGGATCAAGCCGCGCGAGATATGGACCTCCGATGCGAGCGGCGTCGAGAAATTCAACGGCGGTACTGCGACGGTTTCCGCGGACTGGCTGAACTATGCGAACGGCTATGTCTTCTGGGCGGAAAATACGTCGGGAGCACCCCGCACGGCCACGTTGAATTTTGAAAACGGGAACCATTTCACGGTCACGCAGCTTTCTCCGGCGGATTTCAAGGGGACCTATACGTTCACGACGAAAGTGTTCAAGGGAACCGGCGGCCAAAGGCCGATCAAAGACCCTGATTCCTGGGATGTAACCATCGGGGCCCCGTTCAGAGGAGAGACCCTCACGGCCGCTGACGGAAAGTCCTACACCAACAATGTCGGCGTTTCCGGCCTGTTCTACTCCGTTGTCGCGGATGCCTGCGTGGACATCGACTATGCCAACAAGACGGTCCGCTTCGGTTTGTTCCTGGACGGCCGGGACGGCAAGGGGCAGGTTGCCAACGGCAAGTATGCGGCCTTTGTTCCGTCCTTGGGGACTCGTACCGCAACCGCATGGGCGAAGCCGTGGAAGTTCGACGAAACGGAACTCGGAAATCCGGACTACACCTGGCTGTGGTTCACGGCCTCTTCCGATCTCTCGACCTTCACCTACGCCAACCGGGTCAACAACAATGTCGAACTCCAGACCTTGTCGCAATACGGCAGTTCCACGATGAACCAGATCATCGGCATCTCGACCGTGCTTTCGAACACGAATGTGTTCAATCACGCGACGGTGAGCGGCTATGCGGCCGTCTACCAGGTGAATGCTGCCGGCAAGGTCGGAACGACCTTCGTGAAGAAGTAGTTTCCGGCCTCTCTGAATTGAGTATGCCTGCGCCCGCCATCCGGCCCGCGCAGGCATATTCATAAAAAACAGAAATGGCAGTTTCTTTCGGATGGCTTTTCTGTTTTGAAAGGAATTTCCGTTTGCTTTCGCCAATATTGCAAAAAAACCGATTCATATGAAAAACTTCCATCAAACACCCGGGACGGCAACGGGCGAACTTCCGGAGGGAGGGCGCATCTCCCGTATCAGCGACTGCGCCAAAGCCAGCTACATCGACCTCAAATCAGACTTCGGGTTCAAGAAGATTTTCGGGAAGGCCGTCAACAAGGACTTTCTGATCCATTTCCTGAATACGCTGCTCTGGGAACACCCGGAGCGGACGATTTCTGAAAACAATGCGTATCTTGTAAGCACAGACTCGCTTCACAATGACAAGATTCATGAAGATGTGATGACGGACAGACTGCACTTTGTGTATCTCGAACTGGCGCGGTTCCGTCCGGGAGAAGCAGAATTGAAGGCGGATCTGGACAAATGGTGCTTTGCCTTGAAGGGGATGCAGGATCTGCTGGACCGGCCGGTTGCTTTTCAAAAGGAGATTTTCAGATGCCTGTTCGCAGTTGCGGAGGTCGAGGGTCGTGCCGAAGGTGTCAAGACCGGTGTCCTCCAGACCGCCCGGGCGATGTTTGCGCATGGCGTTGACAAGGCGACCGTCGCGGCATGCACCGGCCTTTCTTCTGAAGAGGTCGAATCCCTATGATCGGGATGATCCGACTACTCCCCTTCTCCGCAGGGGAGGGTCATCAGCAGAAGGCACTTCCTCACAGGGAAAGGGTCAGTTCGACGGGGCAGTGGTCGGAACCGAAGATCTCGTTGTGGATCTCGGTGCCGGCGATCTTGTCCCGTAGGCTGTCGGAGACCACGAAATAGTCGATGCGCCATCCGGCGTTGCGCTCCCGGGCGCGGAAGCGATAGGACCACCAGGAATATTTCACCTCGTCCGGGTGCTGGTGCCGCCAGGTGTCGGTGAAGCCGGCGCCCAGCAGATCCGTGAATTTCGCCCGCTCCTCGTCGGTGAAGCCCGCGTTGCGGCGGTTGGAGGCGGCGTTCTTGATGTCGATCTCCTTGTGGGCGACGTTGAGGTCTCCGCAGATGACGACCCCCTTCTGTGCGGCGAGGCCGGTGACATAGGCCCGGAAATCGTCTTCCCACCGCATCCGGTAGTCCAGCCGGCGGAGACCGTCCTGGGAATTCGGGACATAGACGCAGACCAGATGGAAGTCCGGCATCTCGAGGGTGATGATGCGGCCCTCGTGGTCATGTTCGTCCACGCCCATGCCGTACGTCACGGCGAGCGGCGTGTGCCGGGTGTAGATGGCGGTCCCGGAATAGCCCTTCTTGTCCGCAGCGTTCCAATAGGAGGTGTAGCCCGGGAATTCCAGGTCGAGCTGCCCCTGCTGCATCTTGGTTTCCTGAAGGCAGAAGAAGTCCGCATCCAGCGAACGGAAGATTTCGTCGAAGCCTTTCCCCACGCAGGCGCGCAGCCCGTTGACGTTCCAACTGATGAATTTCATGAATATGCCCTAGTATTTGATTTTGTATTTGTCACAGAATTTCTTCGCGGGCACCCGCCCGAAGGCATAGGGCGTCTTGCCGAGATTCCGGTCATGGAAATTGTCTTTCCCGGTTTCTTTTTCGGAGGTGTTGTACAGCTTGCCGTAGAGCGGGACGGCCTTGTCGCAGCCGGTGACGGCGATGTTGTACGCGTCCTGCTGCGGCAGGTTCAGCACTACGGCGTTCAGATGGTCGTGTTGCGGATTTTCTCGGCCTGGGCTTCGCGGTAGTCGTCGAGCTTTTTCGCGAGGGCTTCATCGCCGAGGGCGAGGATTTCGGCCGCCAGAATGGCGGCGTTCTTGGCTCCGCCGATGGCGACGGTGGCGACGGGGATGCCCGTGGGCATCTGCACCATCGACAGGAGGGAATCCAGCCCGCCAAGGTTCTTGGTCGCCATCGGGACGGCGATCACGGGAAGGGCGGTCAGGCCTGCGGCCACGCCTGCCAGGTGGGCGGCGCCGCCGGCTCCGGCGATGACGACCCCGAATCCGCGGCCCTTGAGGCCCCGGGTATATTCGAACATCAGGTCGGGGGTGCGGTGGGCGCTGATGACCCGTTTCTCAAATTCAATTCCGAATCCGGTAAGGATGCTTTCGGCTCCCGACATGACTTCGTAGTCGCTCGTGGAGCCCATGATGATACTGACTTTCATACGATTGTTTTGTTACGATTTCCAAATTTACGAATATTCATCCGCATATCTTACACTTCCGTCCAGTGAATCTGCAGGCCGGCGCGTTCCATGCCGCGGAACCAGGTCATCTGGCGTTTGGCGAACTGGTGGATGGCGTTGGCCAGCAGATGCTTCATCTCGTCCCGGGACAGGACGCCGAGCAGGTGCTGGGTGACGAATTTATATTCAAGACCGTAGTACACAAGATCTTCGTGGGGGATGCCGCTGTCGAGCAGGTGCCGGACTTCGTCGAGCAGGGTGAGGGGCTTGCCCTGCGCATCAAGGACGGGTTCTCCAGTGCTGGAGCGTCCGGTCAGCCGTTCTTCGAGGCGCCGGTCGATGTGCTCGTTGCGGTCTTCCCGGCTGACGAGGGTGCCGATGCAGTACGGCTTTTTCGGCAGGAAGGCGCTGCGGTCGGCAGGGTGTTCGTTCTCGTAGAAGGCCACTTCGAGGGCGCGGATGACGCGACGCTTGGACTGGAGCACGCCGTACGGGATGGTGCGGGGGTCGGCCGGTGTTTCGCCTGGGGCGCCGATGGGGCGCAGTTCTGCGAGTTTCTCGCGCAGGTCTTCCACGTCTTCCTGCTCGAGGGCGGCGCGGAGTTCCGGGTTCGGGGGCGCTTCGGAAAGGGCATAGCCGCAGGTGGCGGCCTGAATATAGAGGCCGGTTCCGCCGCAGAGAATCGGCAGGCCGCCCCGTGTGCGGATGTCGGCGTAGGCCTTCTCGAAGGCCTGCTGCCACTGGTACAGATCGAAGCGGGTGCCGGCGGGCACGAGGTCGATGAGGTGGTAGGGAATATCCCCGTATTCCCCCAGATCCTTCCCGGTGCCGATGTCCATGCCGCGGTACACCTGCCGCGAGTCCGCCGACAGAATTTCCGCGAAACTGCCCCGCCCGACGACT
>CABTXO010000007.1 GCA_902488725.1 uncultured Bacteroidales bacterium | reverse complement strand
GCTGTCCGGAAATCTCCAGGCTCTTCCAGAGCTGGGCGTTGACCAGCGGCATGTTGGCGGAAATGCCTGCGCTCCAGGTGTTCCATCGACCGACCGCAAAGCCTTGGTTGGCCGATCCGGTGGAAGGGGCGACGGTCACGGGGTCCAGCCCCTGCAGCACGGACAGTTCCTGAATCCGCTGGAAATACGGTGCGATGGATCCGAAGAAGCCTCCCCCGCCGCCTTCGTCGCTGTCGTCCTGGTCCATGTACATGACCTGCTTCTTGATGGTCCGCTGGAACGAACCGGACGCATTGACCTGGGGGAACAGGGCGGCGTAGGTGCCGCGCTTGGCGTAGCCGGCGCGCTCGATTTCCTTGTCGGCCACCTTCACGGCCACGTTTTCGCTGAGGGCGATCCGAAGCGCTTGGTTCAGCGTCAGGACCGTGGTGTCCGGAACGGCAGACGCAGGTGTCGCCACTTCCCCGACCCGGGCGGATGCCGCCAGACAGACGAGCGCGGCAGCCGCCGCAAGCAAGTTTCGTTTTGTCATATTCATAAAGTACATCATCGCTTGTTGAATTCAGTCCATCCCGCTTCCGTCAGCAGGGTGTGGATGAATATGTCTTTGCTGGCCGATCACATCCCCGGCCTGATCCTGCTTCCCGGGATAGAATTGGGTAGAACGTCTTCTCCGAAATGCTGAACTGGCGGCAAATTTCGTCAAGGACACGTCCCGCACGCCCCGCTGCTTGAACAAACCGTCCGGATCGAGGAGGATTCGGTCCTTCAAGGGTTCTTCTGCCATTGTCATGCTGTTTTTCGCGGAACCCCCTCCGCAAAACGCTTGCCAGCAATGCTTGATTTTTCTGACGGCAGCAAGAACAAAAAGATCGTAGAATGCTTTTGTGTTGCTGAAATAAAGCACATTGAAACGATGAACCGGGAAACTTTAAAATGATATTAGTTTTTCAGCACCCTTCCGGCGCCAGACCTGCGGTCCTTGGACAGCAGGGGTCTGAAGAGGCCGAAACGGCGGAGGGCGGCGGGAACGCCGTCCTCGTCGACGGACAGGGTGACGTGGTCGGCGGAAGCTTTGACATCGTCGGCAGCATTGCCCATCGCCACGCCCGTCCCGGCATATTCAATCAAGGGAATATCATTCCCGCCGTCCCCGAAGGCCATGCACTCCTCCCGGGAAAGGCCCAGACGGTCCAGGATAAGGGATGCCGCACACGATTTGGAAAGGCCTTCCGACACGATGTCCACGAAGTCCGGATGCCAGCGGGGAAAGGCCGCATGCCGGAGCGCGGGACGCACCAGCCGGAGCTCATCCGCCGATTTGACGAAGAAAGTGAACTGGTAGACGTCCTCCGTCTCCGCAACTTTCTCGAGATCCACGAAATGGAGCGGATGGTTCTGGATGTGGTCGGCGAACACCTGCGCCTCTGCGTTCATGAAATTCACAGCAGCCAGCGACTCCGTAAACGCCCAGCAAGTCGTGTCCAGCTGCCTGGCGAGGGCCGCCACCCGCCGTGCATCCTGCCGGTCCAGGGGATGACGGTCGATGATCCGGCCGTCCAGATAGGTGAGCGCCCCGTTCATCGTGATGTAGCCGTCGAACGGGAAGCCGTCCAGATTGTTGATGATGGCCTTCGCCCGTCCGCTCGCGATGAACAGCTTGATGCCCTTCTCGTGCAGGCCCCTCAGGGCCTCGACTACCCCGGCGGACATCCGGTGGGTCTTGAAACTCACCAAGGTGCCATCGATGTCGAAAAAGATGGCCTTGATCATCGGTCGCGCAGGCTTTTGGCGTAATGGGTCGGCTCGGCCTTCTTCGGTTTCTCCGCAGGAAGGACGGCCCGGACGGGAATTTTCTTCCGGCAGGAATAGACCAGCAGTCCGATGCCGAAGAGCACGAAGGGGATGCTGAGCCACTGCCCCATGTCCAGCGTCATGGACTGCTCGAATTCCACCTGGGGTTCCTTGATGAACTCGATCAGGAAGCGCATCCCGAAGCAGAGAATCATGAAGATGCCCAGGAAACCGCCCCGGTACATCTTGTCGAGTTTCTTCCAGTAGAGCCAGACCAGCAGCAGCCCCAGCAGGAAATAGCTCAGGGCCTCGTAGATCTGGGTCGGATGCTTCGGATCGGTCTCCCCTCTCCGCTCGAAGACGAAGCCCCAGGGGAGCTGCGTGACGTCCCCGTAGATCTCGGAATTGAAAAGGTTGCCGATGCGGATGAAGGTGGCGGCGAAGGCCACGGCGATGACCAGATGGTCGCAGATCCAGAGGTAGTCGATGTGGTTCTTCGGTCCGTATTTGGCGGCGAACCACCCCAGGCACAACAGCAGCATGAGGGTGCCGCCGTGGCTGGCCAGACCCCCCTTCCAGACCATGAAAATCTCCCAGAACCCTTTCCAGGAGCCGAAATAGTAGTCCGGCTGATAGAAGAGGCAGTGCCCGAGCCGCGCGCCCACCAGAGTGCCGATCAGCAGCGTGTACAGCAAGGGATCCAATATTTTTTTATCGACTCCTTCCCGGTCGAAGAATTTGGCCATCATCCAGTAGCCCAGGATGAAGCCGCTCACGAACAGCAAGCCGTACCAGCGGACGGCGAAACTTCCGATCCGGAAGATCTCCGGATCCACATTCCAATGTATGAAGAGGGATTCGAACATATTCATCGCTCCATTTGTACAAAGTTAATACATTCTTGCGATTAAGCACGAAAAAACCGATCCCGGAGGATCGGTTTTCGCTTGTGTCCGGGTCGGACGGCCTAGCCGCGGATGGCAGCGACGCCGGGCAGCTCCTTGCCCTCGATGGCTTCGAGGAGGGCGCCGCCGCCGGTGGACACGTAGCTCACCTTGTCGGCGAAGCCCATCTTCGTGACGGCTGCGACGGAATCACCGCCGCCGACGAGGCTGTAGGCACCGTTCTGGGTGGCTTCGGCCACGTAGGCCGCGATCTGCTCGGTGCCGTGCGCGAAGGAGGAGAACTCGAACACGCCGGCGGGACCGTTCCAGAGGATGGTCTTGGAGGAGAGGATGATCTTCCTCCAGCGGGCGAGCGAGGCCTCGCTGCAGTCCATGCCCTCCCAACCGTCGGGAATGTTGAAGATGTCGACGACCTTGCGTTCGGTCGTGTCGGAGAATTCCTTGCCGGCGATCGTCGCCACGGAAAGGCAGAGGTTCACGCCCTTCGCCTCGGCCGCGCGGAGGACTTCCCTCGCATCCGGGATGAGTTCATCCTCGTGGATGGAATCTCCGATGTGGCCGCCCTGGGCTTTGATGAAGGTGTAGCCCATGCCGCCGCAGATGATCAGATTGTCGACCTTGTCGAGCAGATTCTTGATGACCCCCAGCTTGCTGGAGACCTTGGAGCCGCCGATGATGGCGGTGAAAGGATGCTGTGCGTGCCGGAGCACGTTGTCGACGGCGGCCGTCTCCTTTTCCATCAGATAGCCGAACATCTTGTCGTTCGGGAAGTAGGCCGCGATGAGGGCGGTGGAAGCGTGGGCCCGGTGGGCGGTGCCGAACGCGTCGTTGATGTAGCAGTCGGCATAGGAGGCCAGCTTCTTCACGAAGGCCTTCTGGCTCTCTTTCACCGCCTTCTTGGCAGCCGCCTTCTCCTCGTCGGAAGCATCCTCGGCCAATCCCCGCGGCTTGCCTTCCTCCTCCGCATAGAAACGCAGGTTTTCGAGCAGAAGCACTTCGCCCGGCTTCAGCGCCGCCGCCTGGGCATCCGCCCGCTGACAATCCTCCGCGAACTGGACCGGAACGCCCAGACAGTCGGAGATGTGCTGCCGAATATGCTTGAGCGAGAATTTGGGATCGACGCCCTTCGGCCGTCCGAGGTGGGACATCAGGATGAGGGATCCGCCGGAGGCGAGCACCTTCTTGAGCGTGGGGATCGCGGCACGGATCCGCGTGTCGTCCGTGATGTTGAACTTGTCGTCGAGGGGGACGTTGAAATCCACCCGCACGATTGCTTTCTTGCCGGTAAAATCGTAGTTGTCAATGTACTGTTGCATAACTTCTGAATAAAGTTTTGTTCTATCGCAATATTTTCGCGGCAAAGATACGAAAAATCCGAAAAAAGAGCAGGGAAGCTCCGCAAGGTGTACCAAAATTTTGCTACAAATCTGCTATCTTTGCGCTCATGGCAACGATCGAATTCCCTTCCCCTTCCTGGAAGGACTATGCCCTCCTCGACAGCGGCCGCGGCGAAAAGTTGGAGCGGTTCGGGGAATATGTCCTCGTGCGCCCCGAGCCCAAGGCCCTCTGGGACAAAAGCCTTCCCGAAGCGGAATGGGACCGGATGGTCCACACCCGCTTCACGCCCGGCGCCGGGTTCGGCAAGGCCGGCCAGGAAGACAGCGGGACCTGGGACCGGATCCGGAAGATGCCGGACCAGTGGTGGATCCGCTACGACGCAACCCCGCAGGGACCCGCCTTCAGCCTCCGCCTCGGCCTGACCGCCTTCAAGCACGTGGGCGTGTTCCCGGAACAGGCACCGAATTGGGAACACATCTACACGAACACCCGTTCCCTCGTGGAAAGAGCGCGGGCGGAGGGGACTCCCGCCCCGCGGGTCCTCAACCTCTTCGCCTACACGGGAGCCGCCTCGCTGGCGGCAAAAGCCTCGGGGGCCGACGTTACGCATCTGGATTCCGTGCGGCAGGTGGTCACATGGGCCCATGAGAACCAGGACCGGAGCGGGCTGGACGGCATCCGGTGGGTCGTCGAAGACGCTTTGAAGTTCGCCCGCAGGGAAGCCAGGCGGGGCAGCCGGTACCAGGGGATCATCCTGGATCCCCCGGCCTACGGGCACGGTCCGAACGGTGAACGGTGGAAACTGGACGAGCTGCTGTTCGACATGATGCGGAGCATCTCCGCCATCCTCGCCCCGGAACACAGCTTCCTGGTCCTCAACCTCTATTCCAACGGCTTTTCCGCCCTGCTGGGCGAGACGGTGGTGAAAGAGGCCCTCGGTCTGCGGGACTCCGCCATCCTCGAAAGCGGCGAACTGGCCTTGCACGATGCATTCGGCAAGGCCCTTCCGCTCAGCATCTTCGTCCGGATGCAGCGCCCCTAGGACTTCTTGCCCGCCAGCTTGGCCATGAAGTCGGACAGTTCCGCATCCAGCTGGTCTGCGAACGCCTTGTCCCCCGCCCGGGAGATGGCATCCTTCAGATAGAACAGCAGACTGTAGCCATACTCGAAGTCGCTCTTGTTCGTCTCGTAGAAGTCGAAATAGAACCGCAGCGACTGGAGCACCTCGGACTTCAGTTCCGTCGCCAGAGCCTTCGCCTTGTCCGGCTGTCCCAGGCTGTAGTACAAGGAGACCATCTCGACCGGGAACACCGCATTGGAACCCCATCCGAGGATGGAATTGTCATACGGATAGCGATCCGGCGACAGCACTTCCTGACACTTGTCCAGCATCTCCAGCGCCCGGTCGTTCTCCCCGGCAGCCTGGAAGGCATTCGCGGCCGAAACGAACATGTTCCGCAGCGACATCACCCCGAGATGGGTGTACAGGTTCTGGTAGTCCACAAAGTAGTCCTTCCGCGCGATGGCATCGAAGGTGAAGTCCTTCGTGATCTTCGCATAGAGCTGGTCCGTGTCCACAAGACCGGGATTGAGCGAGGTCACCTGGTTCTTGACCGGAACGAATCGGTAGGAATAACCGTCGTACATCAGGTAGTCCTTGATGCCGATGTTCAGGTCCCCGCCCTGGTTCAGCAGGTTCAGCGGACGGTCCCACTGATAGGAGGACAGGAAGTCCAGCAGGAAGAGCTCCGGCTTGGTGAGGTAGGACTTGCCCTGCGGAATCTCCAGCACGATGGAATCCGGAATCTGGGCGGCGAACTTTTCGCTCAGGATACCGCTCTTCAGGACGTTCTCTTTGTTCACCGGCACGATCATCTTCCGGGAGACCCAGTAGTCCACCTTGCGGCCGGAATTGGTCGTGAGCTTGATTTCAGGATGCTTGAACACCGCGACCACGTCGGACAGCATCAGCGCCTGGTTGCGGCTGTCCTCGATGGGAATCAGTTCATTGGTGCCGTACAGGTACTGCTCCGGGCCGATCTGGAGGGACAGGCGGGGCGACTTGTTGATGGCATATTTCATCTGGTCTATGTACCAGTCGGTCCCCAGCAGGGAGGTGTTGCAGATGCGCACATCCGTCCGGAAGCCCTCCACTTCCTGGGCGTACCAGAGCGGGAAGGTGTCGTTGTCGCCGTGGGTCACGAGCAGACCGTCCGGTCCCACCGAATTGAGGTAGTTTTTCGCGGTCTCCACCGCCGTGTAGCGGTGGCTCCGGTCGTGGTCGTCCCAGTTCTGCGCAGCCATCAAGGCCGGCACGAAGAGGCAGGCCGCGGTGGACGCCAGAGCGACGGCCGGAAGGGCCTTCCCTCCTTTCACCCATTTTTCAATCCAGGAATATGCGGCCGCCACCGCGAAGCCGATCCAGATGCTGAAGGCGTAGAACGAACCGGCATAAGCGTAGTCCCGCTCGCGCACCTGGTAGGGCGGCTGGTTGAGGTAGATCACGATCGCGATGCCCGTCATGAAGAAGAGCAGGAACACCAGCCAGCAGCCTCTGCGGTCCCGGTCGAACTGGAAGAAGAGCCCGAGCAGGCCGAGCAGGAGGGGCAGGAAGAAATAGTGGTTCTTGCCCTTGTTGCCGCGCACCCAGTCGGGGGCATTGTCTTGATTGCCCAGCCGGAGACGGTCCAGCGGCTTCACGCCGCTCTCCCAGTTGCCGGAGAACTGGTTGGCGGAAGGGGCGGCGATGTCGTTCTGACGGCCGACGAAGTTCCACAGGAAATACCGCCAGTACATCCAGCCCAGCTGGAAGTCGAAGAAGAAGTACAGATTCTGTCCGAAGGTCGGCTTCTTGTGTTTGGTGCCCTGCACCGGGATTCCCTTCCCGTTCATGTAGCTTTCGTAGAACTGGATGTATTTGTCGTCGGTACCGTTCCACATCCGGGGAAAGAGCATCTTCCCGGGAGCGGTGTAGCGCACGTTCACCGGGGAGTCCGCCTTCCGGTATTTCTTGCCGAGCGGCGTCCAGTAGGTGTTCTGCTGCAGTTCGTACGGCGCGTCGAAATACTGTCCGTACAGCAGCGGAGTCGAGCCGTACTGCTCGCGGGACAGATAGCGGACGAGGGTGAAGGCGTTGTCGGGCTGATACTCGTTGGTCGGGGTCTTCGCATTCGAGCGGATGACCACGATGCTGAACAGCGAGAAGCCGATCACGATGGTCGTGAAGCAGAGCAGGGCGGTGTTCCAGAACACCTTTCCCGCTTTCAGGCTGCGGAAGAGGCCCCAGAAGCAGAGACCCAGCAGGGCGGCCATGAAGAAGGCCGCACCGGTGTTGAACGGCAGCCCGAGCGTGTTCACGAAGAAAAGGTCGAAATAGGCTGCGATCTTGGGCAGCATCGGAACCAGCAGGAACACCATGAAGCCGAGCATGACGACCGAGATGGCCAGGATCTTGACATATTCCCAGAAGGAATACGGCCTGTCTTCCCGCATCTTGTAATAGTAGAGGAACACCAGAGCCGGGATGGTCAGCAGGTTCAGCAGATGGATGCCGATGGAGAGGCCCATCAGGAAGGAAATCAGCACGATCCAGCGGTCGGCGTAGCGCCGGTCTTCCTGTTCGTACCACTTGGTCATGGCCCAGAAGACCATGGCCGTGAAGAGGGAGGACATGGCGTAGACCTCCCCTTCGACCGCCGAGAACCAGAAGGTGTCGGAGAAACAGTAGGCCAGGGCTCCTACGGCCCCGCTGCCGAAGATGGCGATGGCCTGGCCCGAGGAATATTCTTCCTCTCCGCCGGCGGGACGCATCATCCGCCGCGCGAAGAACACGATGGTCAGGTAGAGGAAGAAAATCGTGAGCGCCGAGCACAGGCCGCTCATGGCGTTGACCATCACCGCCGCGTGGGCAGGGCCGGCAAACATCGTGAAGAACCGCGCGATGAGCTGGAACACCGGGTTTCCGGGGGGATGCCCCACTTCCAGTTTGTACGACGATGCGATGAACTCCCCGCAGTCCCAGAAGGATGCGGTCGGTTCGATGGTGGAAAGATAGGTGAAGGCCGCCACGGCGAAGACGACAGCCGCCACGATGTGATTCCACTTTCTGAAAATACTTTTCTCCATATTCTCGAATGCCTGAATATTTTCCCGTGCCTTCGGAGCAAATCAAAAGAAGGCCATAATCGGACAAAGATACAAAAGGATTCCGTATCTTTGCAAAAATAGCAGCGGGAATATCATGCCGGAGAACGACTGGAAAAAAAGATTGGGCGTGGTCTATTCCACGAATCCCGACTATTCCTATGCGGAAAGCACTTCCGCGACGGAACGGACCCTTGAACCGGCCCGGCAGCGGCTGATCGTCTCGATCGACCGAAAAGGCCGCGGCGGAAAGCAGGTCACCCTCGTGACGGGCTTCGTCGGCACGCCGGAGGAACTGGCCGTTCTGGGCAAGTCGCTGAAGGTGAAATGCGGCGTGGGAGGCACGGCCAAGAACGGGGAGATCGCCCTCCAGGGCGACCTCCGTGACAAGGTGACGGCCCTGCTCAAAGACATGGGCTTCAATGCAAAACGGGGAAATTGAGCGATGAATCCCTTCGACACCCCTGTCATCTCCGGACTTGCGGTCCTCTCCCTCCTGCTGTTCATGCTGGCCATCAGGAGTTTTCTGAAAATCCTCCCGGCCTTGGGCGACTGCCTCGGCCGGTGGAAGGCGAACGTGGATCTGGAAGACAGCCTGCAGCTGAGCCGGAGCCGGAACCTGGTCGCCGGGATTCTCGTCGTCCCCTTCTGCCTCCTGCTCTACACCCAGTCCCTGTACCGGCCCGATTTCCTGGAGCGGCTTCCGGAAATATGGCGCTTTCCGACCGTGCTCGGCATCTTCCTGGCGTACATCGTGCTGCGGGGGTACCTGAACTGGCAGCTGGAGATGCACGACTACGGAAAACCGGCGTTCACAGCCGCCAACCGCTCGTTCTTCAGTTTTCTGATCATGCTCTTCCTGCTGCTCTTTTTCGCTGCCGGACTCGCGAACGTACTCGTCCCCGACCCGGACCTCCGGCAGCGGCTGCTGACCCTCGTGCTGGCCGCCTTCTACCTGCTCTACCTGGTGCGGCGCGGACAGATTTTCGCCTCGGCTTGCAATCCTTTCACAACAATTTTGTATCTTTGCAGTCTTGAATTATTTCCGACCGGGCTGCTGGTTTTCTCGGCGGTTTCGCTCTGAGCGCGGGCCCGGACGAAAGCAGGCAAGGACATGACGATTCACAAGATACTCATTTCGCAGCGCGCACCGCTTAACGAAGCCCCATACCTGGAACTCAATGAAAAATTCGGTGTTGAGATCGACTTCCAGCCCTTTTTCCTCATCGAGCCCCTCACATCCCGCGAATTCCGGACGCAGAAGATCAACATCCTCGACTACACTGCGATCGTGTTTTCCTCCCGCCATGCCATCGACGCCTTCTTCCAGCTGAGCGAAGAGCTCCGGGTCAAGATCCCCGAGTCCATGAAATACTTCTGCACGACGGAGGCCGTGGCCATGTACCTGCAGAAGCACATCATCTACCGCAAGCGGAAGATCTTCTTCGGAAACGGCACACCTGAATCCGTCATGGAGCAGATCCTGCCGAAGCACAGGAACGAGACCTTCCTGGTCACCCAGTCCGATGCGGGCAACAACACCCGGCTGGCCCGTCTGATGGAAGACAACCAGTTGAATTGCAAGACCGCCGTGTTCGTCAAGTCGGTGTCGCAGGACCTGAGGGACCTCCCGCTCGACACCTACGACATGGTCGTGTTCTACAATCCGAACGACGTCAAGTCCCTCTCCGAGAATTTCCCGGATTTCAAACAGGGGAAACTCAAGTTCGTCACCTTCGGCAAGACCATCGTGGCGGCGATGGAGGATGCCGGGCTGGCCGTCGAAATCCAGGCCCCGACTGCGGAAGCTCCTTCCGTGGTCCGCGCCATCGAGCTCTATCTGGAACAGCAGCGCTAGGCCATGTTCACCCTACCGAAATCCGAGCGTTTGCATGGCAAGACCACGATTTCGGCTCTGATGAGCAAGGGCCGGTGGGGCTTCACATCCGACCTGAAATATTGCTACCGGGTGACGGCGGAGGACTCCGCCGCCCCAAACCGGATCCTCGTTTCCGTCCCCAAGCGGTTCTTCAAGCGCGCCGTCAAGCGGAACCTGCTGAAACGCAGGCTCCGGGAGGCCTACCGCACGCAGAAGCAGCTCCTGGCCTCCGGCGGAACAGACCTGCTGCTGTTGTACAATTCCAAGGAAATCGCCCCGTATTCCGTGCTCTGCACCCAGGTGGAGCATGTTCTTACCAAAATTTCCGATGAAAGACAGCAGTAGCATCGCCCCCTGGCGGCAGGTTCTCCGAAAGGTGCTGATCGCGCCTTTCATCTTCCTGATCTGGTTCTACCGGAAATTCGTCGGGCCGTACGTGCCCAAGACCTGCCGCTTCGAACCGTCCTGTTCGACCTACGCCCTGGAAGCCTTCCGCAAATGGGGCCCGTTCAAAGGCCTGTACCTGACCGTCCGGCGATTGCTCCGCTGCAATCCCTGGGGAGGTTCCGGCTACGATCCCGTGCCATGACACCCAAAAAGAAAAACATCGAGAAGCTCTTCAATGAGATCGCGGGAGGCTACGACCTCTTCAACCATGTGACCACCCTGGACATCGACAAGCGCTGGCGCAGGAAAGCGGTCCGGCGGGCGGTCGATCCTGCGAACCCCCAGGAGATTCTGGACATCGCCTGCGGCACCGGCGACTTGACCATCGCGATCGCGAAGGCGGCCTGTCCGCAGAGCCACGTGACGGGAATCGACATCGCTGCCGACATGCGGGCCCGTGTCCGGAAGAAAGCCGCCGAAGCGAAGGTCGACGGAATGATCACCGTGGAGGAGGGGGATGCGGAGGCCCTCCGCTTTGCAGACGGGGCCTTCGACGTGGTCTGCGTCGCCTTCGGCGTCCGGAATTTCGAAAACCGGGAACAGGGACTCTGCGAAATGCTGCGTGTCCTCAAACCCGGCGGCAAACTGGTCCTGCTGGAACTCTCCGTCCCGAGCAATTTCCTGGCGCGCTGGCTGTTCAAGATCTACCTGGGGCACGTCCTCCCCTGGATCGGTGACGCCTTCACGGGCAGAAGGGAAAGTTTCCGATACCTGGCGGCCTCCGTCATGGCCTTCCCGGAGCCTGCCGCCTTCCGGCAGACCTTGAAAGAATGTGGCTTCCGGCATATCCGCCAGAAGCCACTCTCCTTCGGTGTCTGCCGTCTGTACACGGCGGAGAAAGCGCCTGCTACTTCTTGTTGAGCACGACCCGTACGGTCCCTTGGTAATACCGCTCGTTGAAGAGGCCCTCGAAGAAGTCCTCAAAGAAATCTTCGTAGTCGTCCTCGTACTGCTTGTCCAGCCTTCCGAACAGGTCCTCCAGGTATTTCCCGAAATCCTGGGAGGAGAGACCGGCCGAGAGGTCCTTCTGGAACTGGCCGAAGAAATCACTGAAGAACGACTGGTAGTCGCTTCCGACTTTGCTGAAGTAGTTCTCCAGAAAGTCCGACAGCGACTGGAAGTACGCCTCCAGTTCCTTGTTGTCCAAATTCAGCTTCAGACCGTTGAACAGATCCCGGGAATCCGGATTCTTGTACTGGGCGAGGATGGCCTGCAGGAACTTGTGCACATCCTGGCATTTCAGGTTGGCGACGAGCTTCGTGAAGAAGGCCGGATTCAGCCCCTTGCCGAAGTTCGTGTCCAGGTTCAGGACCAGCGTTTCGCTCTGCTTGTCGAAGTCCAGGTTCAGGTCGACCAGATAATTTCCGAACATCTCGAGGGTCGCAGGGTCGAACGCACAGATCACCTTGCCCAGATGGTCCACCCGGTAGTCCACGTCAACGACCCAGGCTTTCCCGTACTTGACCGGATAGGCCGGCACCTGCACGGGAGACCACTGCGAGAGCAGGTTGAAGGTCCGGGAGACGAAATAGTCCAACGGGAGCTCGATGTGGATGGTTCCGTGGTCGGTGGATCCGTCGCCGGTCACATACACCTTGACGCCTCCGTTGACGTTCAGGGAATCCACATTGACCAGGTTCACCTTGACGGCAGCCTCGTCCGCCCGGGTCGCGGCGGGGGACACCCACTCGACCCGTTCCAGCTTGTAACTGCCGGGGATGACGTCAACCGTGTTCCTGCTGTCCTTTCTGCAGCCGGAGAAAAAGATCCCCGACATTCCGACGAGGCCGAGGGCCAACATCTTCAAAAGATTAGATTTCAGCATCATAGCATGTTTGATTAAAATCCGCAAGGGAATGATGCAACAAAAACAGTGCCTTTCCTAAAACGATTCAGGCTCACTTCGTGAGCCGGTCCAGAGAGAGTTCCACCAGGGAGCGGACCTGCGGCTTGTAGTTCGGGTTGCTGCTCTTGAGGTACCGGTTGGCGATTGCGCAGCAGACGGTGCCCGCCTCGTGTCCCAGATGGGCAGCCATCCCGGCCACGGCGGAACTTTCCATCTCGAAGTTGGTGATGCGGTACTCCCCGTAACGGAAGGACTCGAAGGTGTCCAGCATGTCGGGCATGGCCAGTCCCTGCCGGACCACCCGGCCCTGGGGGCCGTAGAAGCCCGGAGCGGAGATCGTCATCCCCTTCACGGTGCAGTCCTCGAACCTCCGGATCAGTTCCTCGCCGGCCTTCACGAAATAGGGGGAAGGCAGGTGCTTGTCCCAGTGGGTGTGCTGCTTGAAGGCCTCTTCCATGGCCGCATCGGTGATCTTGTCCCGGTCGGCGTACCAGTTCAGCAGACCGTCGCAGCCCACGGAATAGTGCGAAAAGATCGGGGAGCCGAGGGGGATGTCGGCCTGGATGGCACCGGTCGTCCCGATACGCAGAACCGTCAGGCGGCGGTGCTCCGGCTTCGGTTCGCGCGTCGCGAAGTCTACGTTCGCCAGCGCGTCCAGTTCCGTCATCACGATGTCGATGTTGTCCGTGCCGATGCCGGTGGACAGGACGGTCAGCCGCTTGCCGCCGTACTTCCCGGTCGTGGACACGAACTCCCGCGACTGGTGCTCGAATTCCTTGTCAGTCAGATATTCACCGACCATGGAGACCCGCCCGGGATCCCCCACGAGGATGACGATGTCCGCAAGTTCATCCGGTCTCATGTGGATGTGGAACGCTGATCCATCGTTGTTGATGATCAGTTCGGATTCTGCAATTCTCATAATCAGGATAATTTGGTTGTGTGTCGGTCCAAAGGTAGGAATTTCCCGCCGAAAAACCTATTTTTGCATCCGATGCAATACTTTCTGAATATGTGGCAACGCATGCAAACCCTCTACCTCGCGCTCGCGACCGGTCTGATCGTCACCCTCTTCTTCAGCGCGAAGGCCTTTACGCTCGGTCCCGGCGGCGCGCACGCGGAGGAATATTCCTACATTTCCTTCTTCCCCTATCTGGTGCTGCTGATCCTGATCACGCTGCTGCAGCTGGTCGCGCTGGGCACCTTCAAAGTGCGGGTGCTCCAGATGCGGACGACCGTCCTTTCCGCCATCCTGATGGTCGCCCTGCAGGCCTGGCTCGCGATTGACTACTTCACGGCCGAGCATGCACTGATCTTCCGGTACACCCTGGTTTTCCCGCTGATGGCGGCGATCCTGGACGCCCTGGCGGCGAGACTCATCTTCCGCGACCAGATGCTCGTGGAAAGCATGTCCCGCCTGCGCTAGCCCACGACGTGCCGGACGGGCAGGCATCAGCAACGATCCTGGCGCGGAGTGCTGTTGAAGCGCCCGAGGACATTGTCTGCATATGTTTTTGTGATGGGAATCGGCGGGATGACATCGCTGTCCAGGTCCAATTCGTACCCGTCCTTCTCCTTGCGCAGGACTTTCACCTTGTCCATGTTGACGATATACTTGCGGTGACAGCGGACCAGGCTGCTCCCCTTGAAGCTCTCTTCCACCGTCTTGAGCCGGCAGCGCAGCATGTACCGCTTCAGGTCGCCTTTGCTGTCCGTGTACCAGACGATGATGTAGTTGTCATCCGATTCGATGTAATACAGGTTCGACGAACTGACGGACAGCTTCAGCACGCCGTTGTTGTCGAACAGGGTGATCTTCTCCAGCCGGGAGGCCGGCAGGCTCTCGTCGGACACAACCGTGTCGTAGTTCATCAGTCGGATCGTCCGGTTCTTGTCGATGAGGGCGAAATACATGCCGGCGATGATGTACGGGATGATGAGCGAGACGAAACAGTAGACCAGGGCGTTCAGGAAGATGCGGGCGCCGGACGGATTGTCCAGCGAGATGATGCCCGTCTTGTTTCCCTGCAGCGAAAAGACCGTGTACAGCAGGCAGATGACCAGCACTTCCGCGATGTCCCATGCGACATACTGCACGAAGGTCATCTCGAAGCGGTTGCGGGTCTTGTACATGACCCGCTTGCTCATGATGATGACGAGCAGCCCGATCAGGAAGAAGGCAGCCGTGTACAGGAAGGCCTCGGACGCCCCAAGGTCGAACCAGGCGTTGTGCGAGAATGGAATGCTGACGAGCAGGAACACGAGCGAAAAGAATGCCGTGAACGTCACGGTGGCGACAAGTTGATACTTCGCCCGGAAATAGGTCGGCACTATGTTCGCTTTTCTTGTCATCGCATTCTTCCCGATTCACAAAGATACGAAATATTCGGGAATATGATTTTACCCCTCACAGGACAAAGTCGCCCCATTCCGGGCGATAAGTACCACAGGCGGGCGATTCGCCACATATATTTTGGGGTGCGGAGCCGCCTTTCTATTTTTGCTAGGGTTTTCCTGTATCAGGATGCCTCCGATTCAAACAATTTCAAGAACTGCCCACCATGAAAATCATCGGCACGGGAAGCGCGCTCCCCCGAAAAACAGTCACCAACGAGATGTTGACCGAGTTCCTGGACACCAGCGACGAGTGGATCTTCACCCGCACCGGCATCAAGAGCAGGCACGTGATCACCGACGAGCACCTGGAAGACCTCGGTGCGGAAGCCGCGCGGAATGCCCTGGAAATGTCCGGCCTCTCGGTTGCGGACATCGACTTCTTCGTCTGCTCGAACGTCGTCTCCGAATACATCACCCCGGGCATGAGCTGCGTGATCGGCGAAAAGATCGGACTCGCCTGCCCGATGATCGACATAAACTGCGCCTGCCCTGGCTTCGTGTACGCCCTGGACATCGTCGAGACCTACTACAAGGCAGGAAAGATCAAGACGGCCCTCATCGTCTGCGCCGAGGAGCCCACCCGCATGGCCAGCTGGAAGGACCGTTCCACCTGCGTGCTCTTCGGGGACGGGGCCGGTGCGGTCGTGCTGGCCGCCGGCGACAACATCAAGGGGACGAAACTGCATGCGGAACCCTCCGTTGACAAGCTCTGGCAGTTGCGGACCCTGGTGGAGACGCCCTACATCACGAAGCAGGAAGAAAGCGTTCCCCTGCAAATGAAGGGGCGGGACGTGTTCAAATTCGCCGTCTATGCGTGCACGACCCAGGTGAACGCCCTCCTGAAAGAAACCGGCATCGAAAAAGACCGGGTCTCCTGGTTCATGATTCACCAGGCGAACCAGCGGATCATCGATTCCATCGTGCAGTTCATGGGCCAGCCGGCGAGCAAGTTCCCGGTGAACATCACCGACCACGGCAACTCTTCCTCCGCCTCCTGCCCGCTCCTGCTGGACGAGTGCAACCGGAAAGGCATGTTCAAACCCGGCGAACTTGTGGTCTTCAGCTCATTCGGAGCCGGTCTGCTGTCCGGCGCCGCAGTTTTGGAATGGTAATCAAAAAATTCTTACATTTGTAAATTCGGATCAGCAAAATATGGACAAAAGAGTAGTTATTACAGGCATGGGCATCATCTCCGCGGTCGGAAATGACATTCAGACCTACTGGAAGAACCTGTGCGACGGCGTGTGCGGCATCGATTACATCAATGAATTCCCGACGGAAGACCTTCCGGTACGGATCGCAGCCAAGATCAAGAACTTCGACGCCGAACAGTACGGCATGGAAAAACCTTTTGTCCGCAAGCAGGATCTGTTCACCCAGTTCGGCATGGCCGCCGCGTGGCAGGCGATGCAGCAGTCGGGTCTCAACACCCGGGGGGACGACCGGAACATCGATCCCTTCCGCCTCGGCGTGTACGTGGGATCCGGCATCGGAGGCTTCTCCATCCAGTTCCGCGAGACCGCCAAGATGATCGACGATCCGTCCGGGCAGTGGGTCTCCCCGCTGTTCATCCCGACGATGATCTCCAACATCGCAGCGGGCAACATCGCCATCAAGTACCAGGCGCAAGGCCCCTGTCTCGACATCGTGACCGCCTGCGCCACCTCCACCAATGCGATCGGTGAAGCTTATCGCGCCGTCAAGCACGGCTACGCCGACGCAATCATCGCGGGCGGCTGCGAGAACGCCACCATCCCGCTCGGCATCGCCGGCTTCGCCAACGCCAAGGCGCTTTCCCGCGCGACGGACCCGAACTACGCCTCCCTGCCCTTCAACGCCAACCGCGGCGGATTCGTGATGGGTGACGGCGCGGGCATCCTCATCCTGGAGGAGTTGGAGCACGCAAAGGCACGCGGCGCGCAGATCCTCGGCGAGGTCGTCGGCTACGGCAACACCTGCGACGCCTACCATGCCACCGCCCCGCGGCCGGACGGATCGACACAGGCCCAGTGCATCCGGATCGCCCTGCAGGAAGCCGGATTCGATGAACAGAAAGACACGATGTACATCAACGCCCACGGAACCGGTACCCGTCTGAACGACGTGGCCGAGACCATGGCGTACAAGAACGCCCTCGGGGAATATGCCTACAAGGCGCACATCTCCTCCATCAAATCCATGACCGGACACATGCTGGGGGCTGCCGGCGCCGCGGAAGCGGTCGCTACCGTCCTCGCACTCCGGGACGGCATCTGCCCGCCCACCCTCCACCTGGACACACCGGATCCAGAGTGTGACCTCGACTACACCCCGAACGTGGCGGTCAAGGCCGACCTGACGATCGGAATTTCCGACTCCTTCGGCTTTGGCGGCCACGACGCCTGCGTCGCTTTCAGAAACTACCAAGAATGAGGAGTCGGGCATGGACAAAGCGGAAATCAAGACCTTCCTCCCCCACCGGGAGCCCATGTTGCTGATCGAAGAAGCGACCATCGACGAACAGGGTGTCGCCCACTCCAAGTACCGCATCAAGGAAGACGAGTTCTTCACCCGGGGACACTTCCCCGGCAATCCGATCGTCCCGGGCGTCATCCTCTGCGAGATCATGGCGCAGAGCTGCGCCGTCATGGTGAAAGATGAAATCCCCGGCCACATGACCCTGTATGCCGGACTGGACAAGGTCCGCTTCAAGAACGCCGTCAAGCCCGGCGACCTGTGCGAGGTAACCGCACGGATGGACAACCGGCGCGGACCGATGTTCTTCTGCTCCGCCACCCTGACCGTCGACGGAAAACTCTGCTGCAAAGGCGAACTCTCCTTCGCCCTCGTTCCGATCAAATAGGGTGGGGCTGCATGGCGTACCGGGAACTTTCCAAAGCTGAATACGAGGATCTGGCGTCCCGGATCCTCTATGAGGACAACCACCTGCTGATCGTGAACAAGCGGGCGG
>CABTXO010000006.1 GCA_902488725.1 uncultured Bacteroidales bacterium | reverse complement strand
TATCTGGTCGCGGAAGCCCTGCCGATCCTGCGCGCCCGGAAGGCTTGACCTTCAAGGCTCCCGCCACTTTTTGGGCTCTTCCGGATCCGGGTGGCCGGATATTTGATAAGATTGTCGTATCTTTAGCCTAAAGCGTTCGAGAAGATGAGAACTTGCGTCAGATGGATCATCGCCGTCGCCGCGGTCGCGGCCGGAACGGCACTTTCCGCACATACATTCATGAAAAAAGAGAAGGATTCAAAGCCGGACGGCGAGGGCCATCAGCTTGCCGCCCTCTGGAAGAGTTATGACGGCGCCCGTCGGGCGGACCGTCCGAAGAAAATGGTCGAAGTCCTCGGGCAGATCAAACGCGAGGCACGCGCCAAGCGGTTGCACTGGGATTTCTACGATGCCGCGACGCGGTATGTGGAAGACGTCTCCGCGCGGAACTGGAAGCTGCGAGATTCGCTGGAAGCGAAATGCTCGCAGGAGATCGCGGACTATGCGGAACCCCTGGTCTCCTATTATTACGGGCGGAGCCGCGGACAAAATGCCTGGAGAGACTTTGTCCTGTCTTCCCGCAGGCGGCTTGAGGCCGGGCGGAATGCGGCCTTCTACCGGAACAGCGGTGTCGGCAGCCAGTTGTCGGGGCTGCTGCCCGACTTCATCCGGGACGACTTCGAATTCGTCCTCTGGAAAGAATCCGCCGACGACCCCTCCGGCAAGGAATGGGCGGTTCCAGTCTTGACCGAGTACCTCGGGACTTCCTATCCTAACGCCCCGTTCCTGGAATACAGCCTCCTGATGGACCGTTTCCCCTGGCGTTACGGGATGGAGGTCCAGGATGCAGAGAAGGAAAAGGCTTTGCGGGCCTATGCGGAAAAATACGCCGGAAAGGCCGTTTCCCTGCTGGCCAAGGATGTGCTGCTGATGGACCGGATGCGTGTGCTGAACGAGCAAGGGTCCTCCTCGGACTACCGGGACCTGTTCGCGGCCTGCCGGCAGGCCGAGCAGGAACGGAACCGCTATGCCGGGGAGCCGGAAGGGAAGATCGCGAAGCGCTGCACCGATGCCGCGCTCCTCATGGTGACGCTGCAGCGCAAGGACATCCAGGTGTCCTGCAGCGAGGACACCGCCCTCGTCCTGCTGCGCAACCTGGACGGGGCGGATTTCGTGATGAAGCGTGTGCGTGACGACAAGGTGCTGCTGCGGAAAACGCTGGACAATCCGGCCCGGAGTTTCTACGCCTGGGACACGGTCCGGGTCGTGCTGCCCGAAGTCGACGACGGAGACTACAGACTGACCGTGACGAACGGGAAGCTGAAGAACGAATGCCGCTATGAGCCGCATACCCTTTCCATCGCGGTCCAGACGGACCGGGAGGGCCACAAGTTCTACGTCGCGGATTTCCGGACCGGGGAGCCCGTGCGGAAAGTGGATCTGGAACTGCTGCGCTCCGGGAAAAAAATCGCACAGGTGAAGGACGTCCCGGTGGACGGCTTCACGCGCCTGCCCTCGGCGATTGAAACCCTGCTGCGCAAGGATGCGCAAGCCCGGCTGGCCGCGACCATGCTTCCGGACGGAGGCCTGCTCCGCAGAAGCCATGAACAGTCGGTCCGGGACAGGGAAATCGTGCCCGGCGATCCGGAAGAGACGCAAGTCTATTGCGAAACCTTTACCGACCGGACCGCCTACAACCCGGGCGAGACGGTACAGTTCAAGGCCGTACTCTTCCGGGGGGACATGCGCCATGCCCTCCACACCCTCGGGGCCTGTGAAAAGGTCGTTGTGGAGCTCTACAACGCGGAGTCCAAGCGCATCGACGTCCGCGAACTGACGACGAATGAATATGGTTCCGTGGCGGGCGAATTCCCGCTGCCTGCACAGGAGCGCAACGGCCGCTTCCGCCTGTCCGTGCTGTACGGGGACAAAAATGTGTCGAGCCTTTCGCTCACGGTGGACACGTTCATCCTCCCGACCTACGATCTGCAGTTCGGCGATCTGGATTCCCTCTATTTCAAGGGGGACACCGTCGAGGTTCGGGGCCGGGTGTCCAGCTACAGCGGCCATCCGCTCTCCGCCGCCCGGGTCTCGTACACGGTGGACGCTTGGGGGGACCGGATCGGGGAAGGGACTCTCGCCTTGGAAGAAGACGGTTCGTTCGTGCTCCGCTTCGCATCGCAGGAAGACCGCTATCTGTACGACGTGAAAGTCAAGGTGGTTGACCGGACGGGGGAGACCAAGGAGTTCTCGCGGCGGGTGTTCATTCTCGACCGCGTCAATCTCTCCGTCCGGCTGGTGAACGCGCAGGAGGGTTCCGTGCAGTTGGCCGAAAAGTCCGGGGGGCATCCGCGTCCCGGGTATCTGCTCCCGGAAGAAATCCGGAAAAATCCCTACGGAACCCGGGTCTCCATCCTGTCCGGGGAATCCGCCACCCTGCGGTTCGAAGCCCGGAACGGCGAAGGGAAAGTCATCCCGGCCGAGATCGGCTACCGGATCCTGGATGCCTCCGGTGCGGAAGTGTACCGGGGTACCGCCGCTTCCGGAACCGAGCGGCGCTTCCGTCTGGAAGCCTCCGGACTCTACACGGTCAAGAGCAAGGTGCAGCTCGTGTCCGCACGGGGCGTTCCGATCGAAAACGAAAACAGTGCGATCTTCCTGCGGATCCTGGATGGCGATCCGCAGCTCGCCGCGCCGGTCGAGCATGTGTTCAAGGTTCTCGGCGAAGCCGGGCCGGTACGGAGCGGGGAGACCTTCGGCCTCCAGTTCGGGGCCGGTCGTGGAGATGTCTGGGCGCTGGTCCAGCTCTTCGACGACCGCCAGGGACTGCTGGACCGGCAGCAGATCCATCTGTCCGGACAGGCGGGTGCCCAAGGTTCCCTGACCCGGATCGCCTATGCCTACAAGGCGGAGTGGCCCGATGCCGTGCTGCTGAAGGTATTCTACTTCAAGGACGAGACGTGGTATGAATATTCCCGCGAGTTCCGCCGCGAACGTCCTTCGCTGGAACTGCCGCTGGCCTTCGAGACGTTCGAAGACCGGACCCTTCCCGCGACGGAATATTCCTTCACGCTGAAGACACGTCCCGGAGTCGAGGCGGTCGCAGCGGTCTTCGACAAGAGCACCGAGACCCTTTCGCCGAACCGGTGGAGCGGGGTGAGCCTGGCGGGGGTCCGCTGCGACGCGGTCTCGATCGCGGCAACCCCGGGAAATGTCGGGGGAGACACGTGGGACACGTGGGGAAGCGCACTGCAACTGCAGGAAGTAGTGGTCATGGGTTTCGGCTCGGGCCGGAAGAAGATGGCAACGCGCGCGATGCCGGAGGTTGCCGAGCTCCAGGAGGCGACGGTGATGGCGGCCGACATGGCCGTGCCCGCCCCTGCCGAAGCGGAAGCCCTGGCGGATGTGGCGGTGCGCTCCGATTTCTCGGCCTCCCTGGCCTTCGAGCCCTTCCTGCGGTCCGATGCCGACGGCCGGATGAAGCTCACCTTCAAGACATCCGACAAACTGTCCACCTACTACGTGCAACTCTTCGCCCACGATCCCGCGATGCGGAATGCCACCCTCCGGCAGGAGATGGTGGTCACGATTCCGGTCAAGGTGGCCGTGGCCGAGCCGAAATACCTCTATGCGGGGGATGAATATTCCTTGCAGGCGACTGTCTCCAACAACTCCGACCGGCCGGTGTCCGGAACCCTGGGCCTGCTGGTGCCGGGCGAGGGGGATGCGGTCGCGCAGTCGCTGGCGAAGCCGGTGACGGTGCCGGCCGGGGGTGTCGCTTCGGCCACGTTCCCGGTGCCGGTCGGGAAAGATTCCCTGCGTTTGAAGGTCGTCTTCGCCGACGCTGCCAAGACCTTCTCGGACGGGGTGCTGGTGGCGCTTCCGGTGTACGAAGCCCGCCAGACCCTGACGGAAGCCCATTCCGCCGTCCTGCGCGCAGGCATGGACAAGGAGGCGCTGCTGCGGGAGATTGCAGCTCGCTTCACCGGCACGACCGCCCACGGGGCCACGACTGACGAAGTGGACATCCGGCGGATGCTGCGGGATGCCATCCCCTCCAGGATTGAACCCGACGGGAAGGACGTGCTGTCTCTGTCGGAGGCACTTTACGCCCGCCACCTCGCCGCCCTCCTGCAGCCCGGATTCGCCGACAGCCTGTCCGCCGGCAAGATGCCGGACACCGAGCTCCGGGCCAGGATCCTGGCCTGTCAGAACGCCGACGGCGGCTTCGGCTGGTTCGAAGGCATGAAATCTTCGCCGGTCATCACCGCCACCCTTCTCGAACGGTTCTCCAAGATGCGGGAGTCGGCGGCTTTACCGCTTTCCGATGCGCAGCTGACGGCGGCCGTCCGCTACCTGGACCGGCAGCAGTTCCTCTACGACCGCGAACGGCCCTTCTGGTTCGGAGGGCTGTCCATGGCGCAGTACGCCTATGTCCGTTCGACCTATGCTTCGGTTCCGTTCGAAGTGGACCGGACCAACCGGACCGAGAAGAGTGCGTACGCGGAACATTTCAAGGACTTCAAGGAGGCGCTCGGGGGCTACCTGCTGCCCAAGGCCAGGGACGGTCGCGGGCTGAACGGGCGGATCCTCGACAAATCCCGGCGGATCAAGACCCTGCTGCAATTGCAGCACAATTCCGGAGGACTGCAACTGGCGGCCGCCTGGGGCATCCGCTTCGGAGCGGCGTCCCGGCTGAACCGGTCCACGAAGGCCGACCTGCAGTCGCTGCTGGAATATGCCGTCGCACACCGCGACGGGGGCTGGTACTACCCGGATGCGGTACTGCCCTGGCGAGGGCTGCTGGAGAGCGAACTCTATGCCCATTCCCTGCTCTGCGACCTGCTCTCGGCGCCGCAGACCCGGGCCGTGCTGGCTGACGCCGGAGCGCGGCAGGAGGCGCTGAAGATCGCGGACGGCATCCGGCTCTGGATCATGCTGCAGAAGGAGACGCAGCAGTGGGACACCGACCCTGCCTACCTGGAAGCCATCTGTTCCGTGATGAAGGGCTCGGAAGACGTGCTTTCCACCACGGTCGTCTTCATGCGGAAGACCTACGGGAAGCCGTTCGAGGACATCGTGGCGGCCGGCAACGGTTTCACGATCGAACGCCGCTTCTTCAAGGAGGTGAAAGGTGCACCGGAAGTGAACCGGCTGGAAGTGCGCCCGGGAGACCTGTTGCATGTGGGGGACAAGCTGATCGCCGAGTATCGGATCTGGAACCAGGAGAACCGCAGTTTTGTCAAATTGACGGCTCCCCGCGAGGCGGGCTTCCGTCCGGCGGACCAACTGTCGGGACACTACGGCTGGTGGCTCCGTCCGCTTTCCGTGCGGGGCTTCTGGTCCGTGACCCCGCAGGGCTACCGGAATGTCAAGACCGACCGCACGGAGTACTACTTCGATGTGTACCCGGAGGAGAAGACCACGGTCACGGAGACCTTCTTCGTGACGCAGGAAGGCTCCTTCCGCGCCCCGGTCGTGACCATCGAATCCCGCTACGCTCCGCACTACCGTGCCAACGACGGCTTCCGCGGTACCTTCCAATCCCGTTGACGATCGTCTGCAGAGACGGAAGAGGGAAAGCGGATCCGGCCATCGGCCATGCCCGCTCTTCCGGGCGACCCGAAAGGGCGCAGCGTGAAGGCCTTTTCAATGAATATGCTTCCGTCGCGTCCGGGCGGTCGTCGCGCCCCGTGCGGGGGACGTGTTCTCCGGGGCTGTCGCCGTGTCAGGCTATTCCCGAATCCCCGCGGGAACCCGCTGCGACCGGATCTTCCTGATCGGGCGACTCACCGTGCCCCCGTGCATGCGGCATCGGCCGACACGGAACATGGCCGTGGCGGTGGTCATGTATTTTTGTACGAGCCCTGTCGGAACTGTCGGGCCCTGCCTTGCCCGATTATGGCAAGAAAATGCTATATTTACGCAGTTTTCCGGCCGAAAGGTCGTTCGAGCTGTTTTCCGTTTTTGAATCGCAACCGTCACGCTTATGTTTTCTTTTGATCGCATGCGATCTCGCAGCAAGGTTCCGTCGGCGGAGCCGGGGGCTTTCACGCTTTCCGATGCCGGCCGGAAGATGCTGCTGCGGATGGCCCGGGGCAGCCTTGAAAGCGCATTCGCGCCGTCGAAGAACCGGGAGGTCGCGGTTGTCGGCAAGACCTCGAAGACGCCCGGGGCCTTCGTGATCCTGCACCGGAACGGGCGGCCGCATCGACATATTCATCCGGGAAACGTTCCGGGGGAGGCATGAACTATCGGAAAATCATCCACGTGGACATGGACGCGTTCTTCGCGAGCGTGGAGCAGCGGGACAACCCCGCGCTCCGGGGCATTCCGCTCGTGGTCGGCTTCGACGGGCCGCGCGGCGTGGTGTCCACCGCCAGTTACGAGGCCCGTCCCTACGGCATCCATTCCGCCCAGTCCATCCAGCAGGCCAAGCAGCGCTGCCCGCACCTGACCATCGTGCCGCCGGACTTCGCGCGCTACAAGGCCGTGTCCGCACAGGTGCATGAAATCTTCCGGGAATATACCGACAGGATCGAGCCGGTCTCCATCGACGAGGCCTTCCTGGACGTCACCGAGAACAAACAGGGGGTCGAACTCGCCGTGGACATCGCCCGTGCCATCAAGGCGGAGATATTCCGAAAAACATCCCTGACGGCGTCGGCCGGTGTTTCCTACTGCAAGTTCCTGGCGAAGATCGCGTCGGACTGGCGGAAGCCCGACGGCCTGTGCACCGTCCATCCGGACGCCGCCCTCGACTTCATCGCAAAGTTGCCGGTGGAGAAATTCTGGGGCATAGGCGAGAAGACCGCGCAGAAGCTGCATGCGTACCGGATCTTCACCGGGCAGGACCTGCGGGACCGGCCGTCGGACTTCCTGACGAAGCATTTCGGGAAGATGGGGCAGCTGTACTACAACTATGCCCGGGGCATCGACGACAGCCCGGTGGTCACCGGGCACGTACGTAAGTCCCTGAGTTGCGAACGGACCTTCGAGCGGGACATCACGGACCGGGTCGCACTCATCGTGGAACTCTACCATGCGACCCTGGAACTCCTGGAACGGCTCGCCAAAAGCGGCTTCGAAGGCCACACACTCACGCTCAAGGTCAAGTTCGATGATTTCACCCAGGTCACCCGCAGCGTCACTTCGGGCAGCGTTTTCCGTTCGAAGGCGGACATCCTGCCGGCCGCCAGGCAGCTGCTCAAGAAGGTGGAGGAAGGCCGTCCGGTCCGGCTGATCGGCCTCGGGGTGTCGAACGCCGAAGAAAATCCCGAGGATTTTGAGACCGGGACCCTTTCATTTTAAATATTTCTCCGTATCTTTGAAAATTCACGTACCATTGTTGAACACACACACTGCAAAAAAACATGAACATCATTCATCATCCTTTCAAGGGGATTCTGCTCTCGGCAGTCGCCGTACTGGGACTTTGCGCCTGCGGGCATCCGTCCGCCACTTCTGACAACGCAGCTTTTGCCGCACCCATCCGCGTCGGAGTCTTCAACGGCCACGGCGGGGCGGAGACCTGCAAATGGGAAACGTTCGAGGCTGTCAAGCTCGACAAGGGCATGACGGTCCGCTTCATCGGCTCCGCCGACATCGCATCGGGCTGCCTGGACAGCCTGGATGCAATCATATTCCCCGGGGGAGGCGGCAGCACGGAGTACCTCAACCTCGGACCGGAAAATGTGGCACGCATCAAGACCTTCATCCGGAACGGCGGTGGAGCGGTCGGCATCTGCGCCGGCGCCTATCTGTTCTCGAATACGCCGGACTATGCCTGCATGCGCATCAACGGGGCGAAGTCCATCGACGTGGAGCACGACAACCGCGGCCACGGGGTGTCCAAGTTTACGCTGAGCGCCGCCGGCAAGGAACTATTCCCGGAACTGGCCTCCCGCGACACCTGCTATGTGATGTACTACGAGGGACCGGTGTTCGTGGATGCGCAAGATTCGATTGGCTACGAGGTGTTTGCGACGATGGAGAGCGACGTGCACGAAGAGGGGAACGCCCCTTCCGGCATGACGAACGGCAAACCTTTCTTCATCGGCAACGCCTACGGCAAGGGCCGGGTGTTCAGTTCCATCGCCCATCCCGAGGCGACTCCGGGGATGCGCTGGATGATTCCGCGCATCGTGCGCTGGACCCTCCGGAAGGACTATCCGGCATATTCTGACAATGCGGTTCGTCCGGACCTCTTCAACCGGGAGATCCTGTTCACGCGGGACATGCTCAGACAGGAATCCGCCGCCTATTCGACGTTCCTGTATGCCACGCCGGAGGAGAAAATCGCGACCCTGGACTGGCTGCAGGAGCATCTCTCCTGGGATGCCAAGCGCTGGGTGCAGGGGCTGGTCTATGACGCTTCGCCGAAGGTCCGCGCCCGCACCGCACAGTACATCGCCGGCACCGAATGGACCTGGTACCTGCCCGACTTGATCGCCGCGTCCGCGGTCGAGACCGACCCCGATGCGAAAGCCGCCTTCGAGCAGGCCATCGCCCTGCTGAAAGGACTGTAGGCATTCCGCCCCGACAAGGCCGTGACCACAATCTGTTCATTCTTAGGAATATGCTTGTTTTCACCCCAGCCAAAAAGGCCGGGGTGAAAAGTTGTATTTACTTCTGAATCAATTATTTCCCGTCACGGGACGTGTGGAATGCGGGTGCCCGTTAAACTCATTTGCGGTTGACCGTGAGGCCATGTCTGCTTTTTCCCTGTAAAGATGGCATGCGGTCTTGATTTTTATGCAACTGGCCAAAAAACGCAAGTTTTTATGTACATTTGTCATTTGATGCGTTGGCGGGCGAACATCTCCTGCCGGCGGAACAAGCGACACGCATATGGGCATATTCGACAGAGGCGTTCAAAAGACGAAGGAGAGCTTCTTCCAGCGGCTTTCCCGGGCGGTCGTTGGCAAAACCAAGGTTGACGACAGTGTGCTGGACGCCATTGAGGAGGCGCTTGTGGCCTCGGACATGGGGGTGGATACGACCTTGAAGATCATCGACCGGCTCGAAGAACGGGTCGGCCGCGACAAGTACATGAGTTTCGACGAACTCGTGGACATGCTGCGGGACGAGATCGGGGCGCTGCTGGATTGTCAGGGCGGCGGGACCCTGAGTTCCGAACGTGACAGCGATGGTGACAGACGGCGGACGGAGGAAGTATTCGACTTGTCGCACAAGCCTTTCGTGATCATGGTCGTGGGCGTGAACGGGGTGGGGAAGACCACCACGATCGGCAAACTCGCCCACAATCTCCGCAAGCAGGGCAGGAAGGTCATGATCGGCGCCGCGGACACCTTCCGGGCCGCCGCCGTGGACCAGCTCCAGATCTGGGCCGACCGCGCAGGCGTGGAGATCGTCAAGCAGGGAATGGGGTCCGACCCCGCCTCCGTGGCCTTCGATACCGTCAAATCAGCCGTCGCCAGGAGTGCGGATGTCGTCCTGATCGACACGGCCGGCCGCCTGCACAACCGGATCGACCTGATGAACGAGCTGACCAAGATCCGCAACGTGATGCGCAAGGTCATCCCGGATGCCCCGCACGAAGTGCTGCTGGTGCTGGATGCCACTACCGGCCAGAACGCCTACCAGCAGGCAAAGGAGTTCTCCCGCGCCACGGACATTACCTCCCTGGCCGTTACGAAACTGGACGGCACTGCCAAGGGCGGCGTGGTGATCGGCATCGTGGACCAGCTGAAGGTGCCGGTGAAGTTCATCGGCATCGGGGAGGGCATCGACGACCTGAAGGTGTTCGACCGGAAGGAATTCGTCCGTTCGTTGTTTTCAAGAGAAGATATAGACAAATAATCGATAGCGTAATGAAACTTTCTTACAATTGGCTCAAGGAGTATCTGGAATCGGACCTGACCCCCCGGCAGATTGCGGACGCGATGACCGCGATCGGGATTGAGGTGGATTCCGTGGAAGAGCAGGAGGAAATCCCCGGCGGACTTGCCGGCGTGGTGGTGGCGGAAGTGCTGACCTGCGAACCCCATCCGGATTCCGACCATCTCCACATCACGACCGTGAACGACGGCACTCCCGAACCGGTGAGCGTGGTCTGCGGCGCCCCGAACGTGGCGGCCGGCCAGAAGGTCCTCTTCGCCCGGATCGGCACCATCCTCCCGGGCGACTTCAAGATCAAGAAGTCCAAGATCCGGGGCGTTGAATCTTTCGGCATGATCTGCGCCGAGGACGAGCTCGGCATCGGCAACGACCACGCCGGCATCATGGTCCTCCCCGCGGACGCGGAAGTCGGCACGGATGCGAAAGACTATCTCCATCTCAAGACCGAGGCGGTGATTGAATATGAAATCACGGCGAACCGCGTGGATGCGGCCTCCCATCTCGGAGTCGCCCGCGACCTCCATGCCTGGATGGTACGCAACCATATTCCCTGCACCTTCAAGCGACCCGACGTCTCCGCCTTCCGTGAAGGCGCGGGACAGGCGATCCCACTCACCGTCGAAGATCCGGCGGCGGCGCCCAAGTACACGGGCACGACGATCCGCGGCGTGAAGGTCGGACCGTCCCCCGAATGGCTCCGGAAGAAGCTGTTGAGCATCGGCCTGAAGCCCATCGACAACATCGTGGACATCTCCAACTTCGTGCTCTTCGAGACCGGGCAGCCCCTGCACACCTTTGACGCGGACAAGATCCGCGGCGGCAAGGTCATCGTCCGCCGCGCCCGGCCGGAAGAGAAACTTGTCACCTTGGACGGGGTGGAGCGCACCCTCGCACCGGAAGACATCGTCATCGCGGACGAGACGGGCCCGATGTGCCTGGCCGGCGTGTTCGGCGGGGCGGACTCCGGCGTCAGCGATAGCACCGTCAACATCTTCCTGGAAAGCGCCGCCTTCGACCCCGGCTCCATCCGCAGGACCTCCAAGAAGCACGGTCTCCAGACCGATGCCTCCTACCGGTTCGAGCGGTCCACCGATCCCGGAGCGGTCGTGGAATATGCCGCCAAGCGTGCCGCCCTCCTGATTCAGGAATGTGCCGGCGGCGAAATTACCGGCCCCATGCAGGTGGCCAACCCGGTCCCGGTCGAAAAGAGCATCGTGGACCTGGACTACGCCCGCATCGAATCCTTCATCGGCCAGCCTCTCGGCCATGACACGATCGAAGCCATCCTGGACACCCTTGGCTACGACTTTCTGGAGAAGCGTCCCGGCGTTGCGAAGGTGGCCGTGCCGACCTGGATGCAGGACGTGACCCGCGAATGCGACGTGGTCGAGGAAATCTTGCGCATCTACGGCTACAACAGCATCGACCTGCCGATGCACATGAAGATGTCCGTGGGCGCGACCCCGACCCCCGAGCCGGAAGCCCTGCGGAACGGCATTTCCAACTTCCTGGCCGCCAACGGCTTCGTGGAGACGATGAACAATTCCCTCACCAAGTCCGCCTGGTACGCCGGCGGGGTGACTTTCCCGGAGGAGAAGTGCGTGCGGATCGTGAACCCCCTGAGTTCCGACCTCAACGTGATGCGCCAGACCCTGCTCTACAACGGCCTGGAAGTCATCGCCTACAACGTGAACCGCCAGCGCACGGCCATGAAGTTCTTTGAATATGGCTCCGTCTACAGCCGGGATCCGGAAAAGGACGGCAAGACGCTGGAGTCCTACGAAGAGCATCCCTGCTACGCCCTCTTCATCACGGGCACGCCGGACAAGTCCTGGAACGCCGCCGCCGGCAAGAGCGATTTCTTCCAGCTGAAGGGCTATCTGGAACTGTTGCTCAAGCGTTTCGGAGCGGATTTGTACCAGATGGAGGCAGAAGCCGCTCCCGCCGACCTGTTCAGCGAAGGCGTGGCCTATTCCCTGCCCGGGCAGCACACGCCGCTGGCTGTCATCGGGACGGTCGCCCCGGCCCTGGCCCGGAAGTTCGACGTCCGCCAGCCGGTGTACGCCGCCGAGATCAACTGGAACACCCTGTTCGCCCTCATCAAACGGGACAAGGTGTCCTTCAAGGAGATGCCGAAGTTCCCCGAAGTGCGGCGCGACCTCGCCCTCTTGCTGGACGAAAGCGTGGCGTACGCCGACCTGCAGAAGAGCGCCTTCCGGGCGGCCAGGAAGCTGCTCAAGCAGGTGTCCCTCTTCGACGTGTACCGCGGCGACCGGATCCCTTCCGACAAGAAGCAGTACGCCCTCAGCTTCGTGCTCCAGGACCTGGAGAAAACCCTCACCGACCAGGATGTGGAGCGGGTGATGGGCAAGATCTTGTCCAACTTCCAGAACGAATTCGGCGCAACCCTCCGCGATTGACATGAAACAGTTTCTCAAGATCGTTCTGCTGACGGCCGTCCTCTTTCCGGCGGCGTTCTCCTGCACGAGGACCACGAAGGTGATCCCGCGGGACAAGTTCGTGCAGATCTATTGCGAGATGTTTCTGGCAGACCAGTGGCTGGAACAGGACGAAGCCTACCGCCGTCAGGCGGACACGACCTGGTTCTATGCCCCGATCTTCGAACGCTTCGGCTACACGACCGAAGCATACCGCGCAAGCGTGGAACACTACCTGCGCGACCCCCAGCGGTACACCCGTCTGATGGAGAAGGTCTCCAAGCGTCTGCTTGCGGATGCCGACCGGCTCAACGGCGAATTCGACAGGGATCACCAGGTGCTGCAGGCGCGGAATGCCTTTTCCCGGGGCGGCGCGACGGGCGTCCGTTTCCGGGAGTACCGGACTGCCGTGCCCGTGTACGAACGCTTCCGCCTGAAGCGCAACGACAAGGGCATCTACGTCCCTGAAATCGTGCCGGCGGACACCCTCTTCTCCGGCCCGGAACTGATCATCCAGCAGGACTCGCTTTGAACCGGATCGCCGCAGACTACCTTTTCACCCTCGACGGAACCGCCCCCCTCCGGAACGGCTTCGTGGAATATGACGATGCGGGCACGGTGACGGCGGTCGGGATCAGTCCCGATCCGTCCGGCGAGCGCATGTTTGTCGAAGGGGCCCTCGTCCCGGGCTTCGTCAACACCCATTGCCACATCGAGCTGTCCTATCTGCGCGGCCTGTTCCGCAAGGGGACGGGCATGGCCGGTTTTATCGACCAGATCAATGCCCTGCGGGACACCAAGCCGCTCGAAGAAAAGTGTGCGGACATCCGGCACTGGATGCAGGTCCTGTGGGATCGCGGTGTGTCCGCAATGGCGGACATCAGCAACTGTGCCGATTCCTTTGCGGTCAAGCAGGCTTCTCCGCTGTACAGCCGGACCTTCCTGGAAGTGTTCGGGACCGAGCCGGAGGACTGCGCCGCCGTGATGGCTTCGGTCGCTTCCCTGCAGCGGGAGGCGGACCGCTTCGGGCTGGATGCAGCCCCGACACCCCATGCCTGCTACACCATGAGTCCGGAGCTGCTGCGGGCATCGTCCCGGGAAGGCCTGAAATCCGGCTTCCTGTCCTTCCACAGCGAGGAGACCCCGGAAGAGGAAGAAATGCTGATCTCCGGTTCCGGTCCGTTGTGGGAGAACCGCAGGGCCGCCGGCATGTCGGTGCCGCCCGTGACCGGAAAGTCCTCCCTGCTGTACTTTCTGGACCAGATCCGGCAGGTGCATCCGGATCCGGTCGACGCCCATGTCCTGCTGGTCCACGAAGTCTGCATGAACCAGGAGGGAATCGATGCCGTCCGTCGGACGCTGCTGCATCCCTTCATCGCCCTGTGCCCCCTGTCGAACCTGTATATTCACAACGCCCTGCCGCCGGTGCAGCTGATGCTGGAAAACGGGCTGAAGCTGACGGTGGGGACGGACTCGCTCTCCAGCAACGAGGATCTGGACATGGTGGCAGAACTGCGCTGCCTGCAGGATCATTTCCCCGCGGTCGGGCTGGAAGAGCTCCTGACCTGGGCCTGCCGGAACGGGGCGGAATTCCTCTCCAGGGAGGGGAAACTCGGAACCCTCGCGGTCGGGAAGCGTCCCGGCCTCGTGGCCATAGACAATTTGGATGCCGACGGTCGGCTTACGGCTGGAAGCACCTCACATAGAATCAAGTAAGTTATGTTGCGCGAAGAACTGGTATTCGGCCCCATCCACTCCAGAAGACTGGGGTCCTCGTTGGGCATCAACCTGCTCCCGACGAAGGGGAAGCGCTGCAATTTCGATTGCATCTACTGTGAATGCGGTTGGAACAAGGACGGGCGGGTCGCGGAGAAACTGCCCGCGGCCGAAGACCTGCGGAAGGCCCTGACCGCGAAGCTGGAGGCCTGCAAGGCCGCCGGGACGGGAATCGACTCGATCACCTTCTCCGGCGACGGGGAACCGACCCTGAACCCGGACTTCGCCGAGATCGTGGACATAACCCTCGCGCTCCGGGACCGCTACTTCCCGGCCGCGAAAGTCAGCGTCCTCTCCAACGCCACCCGCATCGGACGCGAAGACATATTCAATGCACTCCGGAAAGTGGACAATCCGATCCTGAAGCTGGATGCACCGACGGACGTACTGGCCGCCCGCATCAACCAGCCGCAGGGGGCGTACCACGTGGCGGATGTCGTGGGGAACCTGAAGAAATTCGACGGGGACTTCGTTCTGCAGACGATGTTCCTGCGCGCACCGGACTTCGATTCCTCCGCGCCGGAGGTGCTGGGGCCCTGGATGGACCTCGTCCGCACCCTCAAGCCGCGCGAAGTGATGGTCTACACTCTTGACCGGGAGGCCCCGGCGCAGGGACTGGAAAAATTCACGGCGGCGGAAATGGAAAGGCTGGTCAAGCCTTTGATCGAAGAAGGATACAAGATTCAAATTCGTAGCTGACAGATATGGAAGAACTTTTTAAACAGTATGGTTACGCTCCCGACAAGGAGCAGATCGGCAAAAGCCTGGATGTGATCGCAACCAACATCGACAGCATGATGTCTCCCGAAGTCCTCAAGTCCTGCCTTTCATTCCAGGACCTCACGACGCTGCACACGGAAGACACCCCCGCTTCCGTCACGAAATTCGTCGGAAAGGTGAATTCGTTCATGGCGGACTATCCGGCCTATCCGCTGCCGGCATCCATCTGCGTGTACTCGAACTTCGCCGCCCTGGTGAAGAAGACGCTGAAGAGTCCCGACGTCCACGTGACCACCGTTTCGGCCTGCTTCCCGACCTCCCAGAGCTTTCTGGAGGTGAAGGCGCGGGAGTGCGAACTGGCCGTGGAGAACGGGGCGGACGAAGTGGACATCGTCCTGGCGCTGAACGCGTTCATGGAGGGCGACTTCGAGACGGCGCGCGACGAGATCCGCTCGCTCCGGGACGTGATCGACGGCACCGCGGAGAAGTACGGCCGCAAGGTGGTCCTGAAGGTCATCCTGGAGACGGGGCTGCTGGTCTCGCCCGAAAAGATCGCGAACGCCTCCTTCCTGGCCATGGAGGGCGGAGCGGATTTCATCAAGACTTCCACCGGGAAGGTGAGCGTGAACGCCACGCCGATGGCGGCCTGCGTGATGTGCCGCTGCATCAAGGCCTATTACGAGAAAACAGGACGGAAGGTCGGCTTCAAGGCCGCCGGCGGTATTTCCACCGCCAAGGACGCTGTGGTCTACTATGCCATCGCCAAGTCGATCCTCGGCGCAGAGTGGCTGAACAAGGGCCTGTTCCGTTTCGGCGTCAGCCGGCTCGCAAACGCCCTCATGTCGGCCATCGAACAGAAGACGATCAACTACTTCTAGCTAGTAGCGAGTGCCGTTGCGCTCGGTCTGTGCGGAATCCCTGACGACCCGGTCGCCGGGGATTTCCGTTTCTGTCCGGACCAGGTAGGCGCGCAGGTCCTCCCAGCGGTAGTAGGGGCCCGTCGCGGTCTGCAGGGCGGGGATGGTGGTCTCCTGTTCGTTGTAGCGCAGCTTGACGAGGATGTCCCCCTTGCGGTTGCGGTAGAAGATCATCTGCAGGTTGGAGGCCATCGGGATCATCTCGAAGCTGAACCAGTGCGTGTGGACATCGGCCGACGGGAAGGGCCGCTCCATCCCCTGGATGCCGATCGTGCCGATCAGCGGCAGGAGACCGACGTCGTGCCCGAATCGCAGATCGGCCGCGCGCCGGCTGCCGGGCCGGACCGCTTCGTCCGCCCGCGCCACGATGTCCGCGATCAGGGGCTTGGCGATGGCACGGACGATGTCCCCCTCTTCGGCCGAGATGCCGTAGCGGTAGTACAACTTGTCGTTGTGCAGAATCCATTCGCCGGCCAGTTCGTCATCGGTGAAATGACTGAATATGTCGGGACGGTGTTCGGTGTTGGGGCTGATGCAGCCGGATTCGAACACGGAGCGCATGAAGCCTTCCGGGTCGGGAATCCGTTCGAGGGCAAGCTGCGGGTTGCTGAACAGGGCCGAGAAGAAGCGGTCGTACGGGACCTTGGCGGCTTCCAGCGTGGCGACGAAGCTGTTGTAGCGCCGAGTCACGCCGTCCATGTTCAGGTTCATGCTGATGTAGTCCAGGTACTTGGGACCCGTGGCGTAGTGAAACACCAGCCCGTTCGTCCGCTCCTGCAGGGCGGTGGTGAAGTTGGCCATGCTCACGAGGCAGCGCGGCCAGTAGCTCGACACGGCGTCGATTTCGTTTCTCCCTTTCTTGCCGCGGAACACCTCGGGGGCATATTCCAGCAGCCTCCGTCCGATCGCCCGGTGCTCCTGCGCACCGCGTTCGGTCAGCATGCCGAACATGCCCTGGTGCTCGCTGAACAAGGTGTCCAGCTGCTGCCACAGGCGTTCGCCCTCGGGGGAGAGGAGACCGTCGGCGCGGCAGGTGTCGAGCCCTTTCAGGGCCGGTCCGAAATAGCCCGCGCCCGAATGGTACCGGGATCCGTGCCGCCCGTAGTGGCTGATGTAGAAGGGCTTGAAGCCTTTCGGGGCGGGTGTTTGCGGGGAAGGGACATATTCATAATAATGGAATACCCCGGCTGCGCGTTCGCGGTTCTCTTGGAAACTGAGTTTGTACGGCTGTGCGTTTGTTAAAGATGCCGAAACGGCAATCAGCAGGGCTGGAACGAGGAAATTCAGGATATTCTTTGACATGGACCATGGATTTTTTAAAAAAAATTACCGATGCAAATGTACAAAAGAGCTGCCACATTCCCAAGAAATGCGGATTTGAAAGATAATCGTGGAATATTTCATTCTACGGATAAGGACCGGTAACTTTGCTGCCGAACATTAAAACCATGTAACTATGAAAAAGTTCTTTCAACTTTTGCTGCCGGTGCTGGCACTGGTGTCGTGCAGCAAGGAAGCCGATGCTCCGCGGGAGCTCGGCACGCTCAACACCCAGCGGGAACGGCCGGTGATGCACGGGGAAATCGTCCTCGGCAAAAAACTGGACAATCCCTACGCCATCGAGAACGTCCGGAAGGCGATGCGGGACCTGTACCCGACCCGGGCGGCGCAACTTGCTCCGAACGGGCTGTATGTCCGCTTCCTGCCCGAAGGGGAGGAGCAGGTGAACCGTCTCGCTGCGCTCGGGCTGGAGTTCTTCGATCATCCGCTCGACTACGAAATCCTGCAGGAGGGGGACTACTACCACGACCGCTCGCTTTCGCGGGACCGGATCACCTGGCAGTACACCCTCGTTCCGCCCGATTTCGTTTTTCCGGAGGGGATCCGGTACGAACTGCTCGAAAAATGCTACGTGCCCGATGACGATGTGGAGACCAAGGCTTCCGCCGATGTGGACTGGGATCTGGTCGAGCGGGAAGCCTTCCGTATGACCGGGAACAAGGGGCTGCTCCTGCCGGAGACGAGGGGCCGCCGGGTGCGCCCGAAGGGGAGGATCACCCTGGAAGACGGGCAGGCGAAGTCCGGGAAGATCGCCGGCGTGGCCGGTGTGAAGGTGCGGACCAACGTGTTCGTCCGCTTTTCTTCGGCGTACACGGACAAGGACGGCTACTACGAGATCCGGAAGAAGTACGCATCCAAGCCGCACTACTGTCTGGAATTCAAGAACAGCAAGGGCTTTTCCATCGGCTTTAATCTCATCTTTTTTGAGGGCCCCGCGCCCCCCCCCC
>CABTXO010000005.1 GCA_902488725.1 uncultured Bacteroidales bacterium | reverse complement strand
GCCGCGGGGCGGAGATCATCCATGCGATCGCCGTGGACCTGAGGCGGCTTTATCCCGGCTTCAAGATCGGGGTCATGGGCGACATGACCGACGATCCCACCGATGTCAGCCAGGTGACCTACCTCCACGCCCGCGAGACTATCGCGGAACTCGGGGAATATGACTTCTTCTCGCCCTTCATCTCCATGTTGAAGGCCGGCTACGGCTCCCTGGCTTACCGGGGTGCCTGGAACGTGTTCGACATCATCGTCGTGAACAAGGCCCGGGCCGACGCCCCCGCCGGAAGCCTGAAGGTGATCCCGTTCGTGGCGAAGAAATACTATGCCCGCATCTTCCACAAACCGTTCATGACGCAGCCGGACGGCCAGTACAAGGGCCAGCCCAAGCGGACCTTCTCGAACGGGGCCTTCATCAACGGCTACAGCGACCACTATCCGACGTACATCGTCGTTTCCAACAAATAAGCATCCATGTTCAGAAAAATAACGCTTTCCGTCCTGGCTCTCCTCTGCAGTCTCGCCTTGCTGGCGCAGACGGGCGGCGTGAAGGGCACCGTGATCAACCGGACCGACCGCGCGCCGGTTGCCGGCGCCGTCCTGACGCTCTACGCCGGGACCGCGCAGGTGGGGACGGTCCATTCGGACGCGCAGGGCAATTTCCAGATAGACGCCCTGGAGGACGGCATGTACGACCTCGTGATCGAGGCGCCCGGCTTCATGCAGACCCGGGTGAACGTGACCGTCAACGACGGGTACATGAAGAATATGTTCAACCTGTCCCTCTCGCCGTCGGCGGCTGCCAAGGAAGTCGACGACGCGAGTTTCGCGGACTTCGACTTCGACGGTATGGGCTATGACGACACGCCGACGATCCTGTACGGGCAGAACGACGTGTTCAACAACGCAGCCAGCTACAATTTCAGTTCCGTCCGCTTCCGGGCCCGCGGCTATGCCAGCGAGACCCAGGATGTGTACCTGGCCGGGGTGAAGATGAACGACGCGATGACCGGCTACACGCCGTATTCTCTCTGGAGCGGCCTGAATGAAATCGTCCGCAGCAAGGATGCCACCCTCGGCTCCGAACTCTCCGACTACGGAGTCGGCGGCTACAACGGCCTCGTGAACATCTACGCGACTCCTTCCAAGGTCCGTCCCGGGACGCGTTTCAGCCTGTTGACCAACAGTGCCTTCTACCGGCTCCGCCTGATGGGGACCTATGCCGTACCCGAGAACGACAAAGGCTGGTCCTATTCCTTCAGCGCATCCGTCAGACTGGGCGGAAACGACTGGGTGAAAGGCGTTTACTATCGCTCTTTCGCCTACTATGCAGGCGTGGAGAAGAATTGGGGCGACCTGCACCGGCTCGCTCTCGTGTCCTTCGCGGCACCCGGAACCCGCGGCGCGCAGAACGGCTCCACCCAGGAAGTCTACGACCTCATGGGTGACAACATGTACAACTCCAACTGGGGGTTCCAGAACGGCAAGGTGCGCAACGCCCGCAACCGCATCACCTTCGAGCCCGTCACCTTCCTGAAATACGATTTCACCCCGTCGCATGCCTTCAGTGCGACGGCCACGGTCTTGTTCCGCGCCGGGAAGAACGGCTACACCGCTCTCGACTGGTACGATGCCCCGGATCCCCGTCCGGACTATTACCGCAACCTGCCGAGCTACTTCTACATGGAAAACACGGACTACAACCGGCGGAACTACGGGAAGTACATGTGGGCGCGGGAGGCCTGGGAGACCGGGGATCCGACCACGGCGCACATCAACTGGGACCGCCTGTATGACGTGAACCAGCGCAATCCGCAGGAATACGGGAACCGCTCGAAATATGTGCTTGAGGAGCGCCGGGTGGACCAGCGCGACCTCAATTTCGCCGCCAGCCTGAAGTGGCTCCCGGCCGCACAATGGACCGTGAAAGCCGGTCTGAACGCCAAGATCAACCGCACCGAGTACTACAAGGTGTTGAACGACCTGCTGGGCGGCGACTATTTTCTGAACATCGACCAGTTCGCGGAACGGGACTTCTCCTCTTCCAAAAGCATGATCCAGAACGATCTGGACTACTTCCTCGCGAACGGCGAGGCGCAGCAGATCCGGGAAGGGGACAAATACGGCTACGACTACTGTGCGCATATTCACAAACAGGAAGGCTGGGTCTCCGGCGGCTTCCAAAAAGGCGGCTTCGAGGCGGTCCTGGGCGGTCGTGTAGGCCACACGGGCTTCTGGCGGCAGGGCCTGGTGCGGAAGGGGTTGTTCCCCGGCCTGGATGCGGACGGCAAGCCCTATACCGGGGACTTGGTCACGACCTGGGATGCCGACGGCAAGGCCATCACGTCGTACGGAAATTCCGAGAAGGCGAACTTCCTGACCTTCGGGGCCAAGCTCAACCTGGGCTATTCCATCATCGGCGGCCACCGGATCTCCGCAGACCTGGGCTACTCCAGCGATGCGCCGTATTTTGACAAGGCATTCCTTGCTCCCCGGACCCGGAACACCCTCATGCAGAACCTCACGAACGTGAAGTCCTTTTCCTCCGATCTCAACTACCTGTATTCCAACAACGGCTACAACGTCCGCCTGACGGGATTCTACACCACGATTCAGGACCAGACGGACGTGATGAGCGTCTACTACGACTTGCAGAATTCCTTCGGGAACTTCGCGATGAGCGGGATCGACGAACGGCACGTCGGCATGGAACTGGGCTTCGAAGTGCCCACCCCCATGCGCGGGCTTTCCCTGGTCGGCGCCTTTACCTGGGGAAACTATGTCTACACATCCAACCCCCGGATGACGGCGACCGTGGACAACAGCGCCCGGATCATCCACGACAACATCCTCGTTCCGTTCTGGATGAGCCATCCGGAAGGCGGAAAGACCGTGCGGCACCATGTGGCGGGCACGCCGCAGGTGGCGGGCAGCCTCGGGCTCTCGTATTTCTACAACTACTGGTTCATCGATGCCGACGTGGACTGCTTCGCGAAATCCTACCTGGACATGAGCCCGATCCGCCGCATCGACGAGGCCACTGCCGGTCCGGACAAACAGGTGACGCCCGAGGAAATCGCCGACATGGCGCATCAGGAAGAATTCGCACCGGCTTTCCTCGTGAACTTCAGCGTCGGGAAGTCCTGGTACCTCAAGCGGAAGTACCAGTTCGGTTTCTCCCTGAACGTCAAGAACCTCCTGAACAACCGGGATGTCAAGACGGGCGGTTTCGAGCAGACCCGCATGGTGGACAACACCGTGAGCCGGACGCGCTACTACAACTTCGACCCGAAGTACTTCTACATGCCCGGCTTCAACTACATGCTGAACCTCTACTTCAAATTCTGATTCTCTGTCATTCCGAACGAAGTGAGGGATCTAATTCCAAGAATATGAAAATAGTACGATACATTGTGGCGCTTATGCTCGCGGCGGCTTTCTCCGCCTGCCAGGAATGGGAACCCGTCTTCACCGGCAAGTACGACAACCCCGGTCTGGCCGAGCCGGTCGAGAAGACCCCGAACGCGACCATCGCGCAGCTCAAGGCCCTCTACAAGAAGACCGGCAGCCCCGTCAAGGTCGAGTCAGACCTCCTGATCGGCGGGCAGGGGATCTCCGAGGACCGCTCCGGCAACATCTACCGCAGCCTCTTCATCCAGGACAAGACCGGGGCGATCGAAATCAAGCTGGGGAAATCCGGCCTGTACAACGACTACAAGCCGGGCCAGTGGGTCTATGTGGACTGCAGCGGCCTTACCCTCGGAACCTATGGCGGCATGCTCCAGCTGGGTTATGAAGACCCTTCCGGGAAATATGAAACCGCCTACCTCGACGTGGACTGCCTGATCCGCAGCCGTGTCTTCCGCGGCCGCACGGACAGCCCCGTGACCCCGGCCCTGCTGACCGAGGCCGATCTCGCGGACGCCCTCAAGCATGCGCCCCAGGATCCGCGTCTCGGCACGCTTGTGACCTTGAAAGGACTCAAATACGGATGCAAGAAGACCCAGTACAGCAGCGCGACCCAAAAGATTTTCTGCCTGGTGTACGGGGATGCCGGCCACACGGACGGCAAGCGCTTCTTCCTGTCCGACGGCACCTACGGCGTCACCACCTGGGCAATGTCCAGGAACGGTTTCCTCGGCTACCTGAACGCGGGCAACTTTGACAGCGGTGTCTCCCAGGACAATTCGATGCGGATTTCCGACCCGAAGGTGAAGGAAGACCTGCAGACCTTGGCCAATGCCTATCCGGTCAGCCAGTACTTCCTGATGGGCAGTACGGAAGTGCAGATCCGCACCAGCGGCTATTCCAAGTTCGCGGATGCGCAGATCGATGCGGGCGTGCTGGCCGGCAAAGCCACGATCGACGTCACCGGCATCCTCTCCGTCTACCGTAAGGACATCCAGTTCACCCTACTCGACCTCGACGGCGTGCAGGTTGTCAAGTGATCTTGCTGCGGTCCGGATGCCGCTTATGAAACCTCCGGACCGTGGGCGGATGCTGCCGGGGAAACGTGTTTTCTCCGGACCGCGGCAACCTTGCTCCCCAATCCCTTGTAGTTCATTTCGGACGGCTGGTCGAAAGTGAGCACGCAGCAATTCTTGCAACCTGTTCGGGTCGAGGCTTCGAGCAGGCCTTCCAGTTCCCTGTCCCGATCTGCATCATCCGGATAACCCCTCAAGGCAAAGCCATCTCCCCCTCCCATTTTTCTCAACAATTGTTATCTTTGCAATGAATATTAAAATTACCGGTGTCAATTCGATCATGAACCAAATAATCACGTATTGATAACGCAATGAAAAAAGTTTTACTGACAGTTGGAGCGATCGTCATGATGGCAGCTTGTACACAACAGACATCCAAGAACATTTTCCTGACGGAATGGGACACGCCCTACGGCATGCCGCCGTTCGAGCAGATCACCCTCGCGGACTACATCCCGGCGGTGAAGGCAGGCATTGAAGAACAGAAACAGGAGCTGGACGCGATCCTGAAGAATCCGGATGCTCCCACCTTCGAGAACACCGTGGCGGCCTGGGAGCTGTCCGGCCGGACCCTCGACAAGGTCAGCAGCGTGCTGTTCAACCTGGTCGAGACCGAAGGCAACGACGAGATGAACAAGGTGGTGGAAGAAGCCACGACCCTGCTCACCGAGCATGAGGACAACATCTCCATGAACAAGGACTTCTTCGCGAAGGTGAAGGCCGTGTACGACGCCGACCAGAGCGGTCTGACCCGGGAGCAGCAGATGGTGCTCAAGAAACTGTACGAGAGTTTCACCCGCAACGGGGTTGCCCTCGACGAGGCTTCCCAGACCCGCCTGAGGGAAATCAACCAGCAGATCGCCGCCGCCCAGCAGAAGTTCGGCAACAACCTGCTGGCCGAGAACAACGCCTTCAACGATAAGTTCGGCATCCCCGTGTCGTCCTATTCGACCGAGATGACCGACTGCGCCGACCGCGCACGCCGCGAAGAGATGTTCAAGGCCTATGCTTCCCGCGGCAACAACGGCAATGAATATGACAACAAGGCCCTCTGCCTGGAGATCCTGAAGCTCCGCGCCGAGAAAGCCAGGATGCTCGGCTTCCCGACCTTCGCCGCCTGGCAGCTGGACAACAAGATGGCGCACGATCCGCAGACCGTGGACGCCTTCCTGGACAAGATCATCGGCCCGGCCGTCGCCCGCGCCAAGCAGGAAGTCTACGACATGCAGAAGATCATGGACCGCGACATCGCGGCCGGTCTGCTGCCCGCCGGATCGAAGATCGAGCCCTGGGACTGGTTCTACTATGCCGAAAAGGTCCGCAAGGAGAAATATGCGCTGGACGAGGACGAGACCAAGCCCTACTTCCGGATGGAAAATGTCCGCAAGGGCGTGTTCGAGGCCGCGCACAAACTGTACGGCATCAACGTGGAGCCGCTTTCGGACGTGCCGCACTACAATCCCGCCGTGGACGTGTTCAAGGTGACGGATGCGGACGGAAGCCTGGTCGGCATCTTCTCGACGGACTACTTCCCGCGCAGCACCAAGCGCGGCGGGGCCTGGATGACCAATTTCCGCGAGCAGTACGTCGACGCGGCCGGCAAGGATGTGCGCCCCATCATCATCAATGTGGGGAACATGACGGCTGCGACCGATTCGCTTCCGGCCCTGTTCACCATCGACGAGGTGGAGACTGTCTTCCACGAGTTCGGCCATGCCCTGCACGGCCTCCTCAGCAAGTGCACCTATCCGTCCGTCAGCGGCACGAACGTGACCCGCGACTTCGTGGAGACCTTCTCGCAGTTCAACGAGAACTGGGCCTTCCAGAAGGAGATTCTGGACAAGTACGCCCTGCACTACAAGACCGGCGAGGTGATCCCCGAAGCCCTCGTGGAGAAGATCCGCAACTCCCTGAAATTCAACCAGGGTTTTACGACGGCCGAACTCTGCGCCGCCTCCATCCTGGACATGAAGTGGCATGAACTCACGGAAGAGGATCTCGCCAAGATGTCCGAAGGCGACCAGGGCTCCAACGTCGCCGCCTTCGAGCAGAAGGTCTGCGACGACATGGGCCTCATCGGCGAGATCATCCCGCGCTACCGCACGACCTATTTCAACCACATCTTCAACAGCGGCTACAGCGCCGGCTACTACAGCTACCTCTGGTCCGAAGTGCTGGACAAGGATGCTTTTGAATATTTCGAACAGCAGGGCATCTTCAATCCCGAAGTGGCCCTGAAGTTTCGCAAGACCTTCCTGGAGAAGGGCGGCAGCGAAGAGCCCATGACCCTGTACAAGGAGTTCCGGGGAGCCGATCCCGATCCGGGAGCGCTGCTTCGGGCGCGCGGTCTGGAATAGGCGTCCTTGCGATTTCTTTCCCGGAGTTTGGGCCTGTCGGTACTTTCTCCGGGAATTTTGTTAACTTTGCTCTCCAAAAGAAGACAATCATATTCAACTGCAACAATGATGAAAAAGATTTTGACAGTGGTTCTCGCAGGGGCGATGATGCTCCTGGGAACAAGCGCCTTTGCGCAGTATTCCGCCGGCGGCGGATTCTCCAACCTCAGTCTGAGCGGAGCGGATGCAAAGAATTGGGATTTCAGCATGCCCGGATTCTATGCCGGTGTCAACTACGATGTCGCATTTTCCAATCTGGAAGGCCTGACCTTCGAGCCGGGGGTCTACTTCGCCCACTACGGAAAGACCTTCGGCAACACGACTTTCACGGAACGTGCCTACCATGCGAACTATCTGATCGTGCCGGTCAACATCAAGTACGGGACCGAAGCCTCGCCCGATTTCAAGATTGCAGGCTACACGGGCCCGCGCTTCAATTTGGGATTTGCCGGAAATGCCTTTGACAAGGCTCGCCTCGGCTTCAAGAACTTCGATGCCCAGTGGGGATTCGGAATCGTGTTTACCTATGCGGATGCGGTTCAGCTGCGTGCCGGCTATGACCTCGGCTTGACCAAGGCCATCAAGAACAACGATTGGGGATCCGACCTGAAAATACGTCGGAACGACTTCCACATCGGGATCGGCTTCCTGTTCTAGGCGTCGATGCGGCTCGTCAGACAGGTCATGGCCCCTGCGGGGGTCATGACCATTTTTTGTGCCGTCGCAGGCAGCAGGACCGTCTGTCCCTGCCGGAGGGGAAGGGTGTAGGCGCCGTCCGGTTCCACATCCGTGAGCGTCCCCTGTCCGGCCACGCACATCACGGCCAGGAAAGAATCCAGGCCGGAGAGGTCCTGCTCGACGGACGCGTCCAGGTCGAAGAGGGAAGTGGTGAAGTACGGACAGCGCACCAGGGGCGTTTCCGTGTTCTTCCTGCGGGAATATTCCGTTCTGTAGTCGGGACAGACCCGGTAGTCGATGGCTTCCCTGGCCTGTTCGATGTGCAGTTCACGCGGCTTTCCGTCCAGCCCGAGCCGCCCGTAGTCGTAGATGCGGTAGGTCAGGTCGGAGGTCTGCTGGATTTCGGCCACGAAGGAACCGGCCCCGATGGCGTGGATCCGGCCGGCCGGCAGGAAAAACACATCCCCGGGGGCGATCGCATGCTTCGCCAGGACATCCATGATCGTGTTGCTGCGGACGCGGGCTTCGTATTCATCGGGCGTGATCGCTGTGGTGAGACCGCTCAGCAGGCTGGCGCCGGGATCCGCACCGACGACGTACCACATCTCCGTCTTGCCTTTCATGCCGGGGTGCGTCCGGGCCGCGAGGGCATCGTCGGGATGCACCTGGACGGACAGATCCGTCTTGGCGTCGATGAACTTGATGAGGAGGGGGAATTCGTCCCCGGTCCGGTCGTAGACTTTCCGGCCGACCAGGGCAGGTCCGTGTTCCTGCATCAGCCAGGTGAGGGTCCTGCCGGTCCAGGGGCCGTTCGCGACCACGGACACGTGGCCGGGGACAGCGGAGATCTCCCAACTTTCGCCGATGCGTCCAGGTTCTTCCGGGCTTTCGGCGCGGAGGTCTTTGAAGGCTTCGATTTTGGCTCCGCCCCAGACCATGGTCCGGAGCCAGGGGATAAAGGTCAGCGGGTACATGCTATCGGTCCAGTTCGGTCAGGGCGAAGGCGTAGGCGCCGAGGGAAATGGCCTTGCTGGCGCCGATCTTGGAACGCATGACGCCGATCCGCTTCTGCGGGTCGTAGACGATGTCGCGCTCGCTGCTGTACACCTTCAGTTTGCGGGCTTCGCCCCGTGCGAAGTCGGAGAATTCGGCATCGTCATCGAGGTTGTAGACCTTCATCTGGACCCGGTTGATCGTGTCCCCGGAGATGGTCCGGATGGTGCCCCGCATCGTCTTCAGGATGCCCGGCATGATGTACTGGTAGTTGTTCATGATGCCGCCTCCGATCACGATGAGCCCGTCGATCAGGGTCGCAGCCACCGTCATGGCCTCTCCAGCCGTCTCGCCGAGCAAGGTGAAAGCCCGCTTGGCGGCTTCCACGTCGCCGGGGCGTTGTCCGTGTGCGACCTGGGCGATGTCGATCGGCTCCAGGGTGTCATCCTCGATGCCCGAGAGCTGGCGGTAGACCCGTTTCACGGCCCGGATGGAGGCGCTGTCTTCGATGATCAGCCCCGGGAGCGTCGGATTGGGCAGGCAGAAGGTCTCCACGCAGGAATTGTCGCCCCGGTTGAGCCGTCCGTCGATGACGGTTCCGATGCCCAGCCCGGTGCCGAGGGTGTAGCCGATCAGGTTCCGGTAGCGCTTCGCGCTCCCTGCGGCTTCCAGGCGGGCATTGACCTCCGGCAGCGCCCCGCCCAGGGCCTCGCCGTAGGCGTAGAGATCGCCGTCGTTGTTGATGAACACCGGGATGCCGAACCTGTCCTGGAGGAAGGGGCCCAGCGCCACCCCGTCCCGGAAGGACGGGAAGTTGGGGAGGTAGCCGCCGATGATGCCGTTCGGATAGTCCGCAGGTCCCGGGAAGGCGAAGCTGATCGCCGCCGGATCGGCTTCTCCCGCCGTCCGGAGCCCTTCCTTGATGCGGGTGAAGCCTTCCACCAGCGTCTGGAGGCATCGGTCGAGCACTGCGGAGTGCGAGGGGAGAGTCAGCGGTTCCCCGAGATAGTCTCCGCCTTTCATGGCGCCGAAGACCATGTTGGTCCCGCCGGCGTCGAGCGTCAGCACGATTCTGCTGTCGTTTTTCAAATCTGCCATGGTATTTATTTTTCTGAGTTGCTGAATGAATACGGCCTGTCTTCGGGGGCCGTGCTCCGGTGCTTGTCCGGCTGGTCGGTCATCCGGAAGGACAGGGTCCCGCCGGTCATCAAGTCGCCATATTCCACGAAGGTCCGCGTCCAGGACTTCCCGTTGCGGGTGATCCCGCCGACGTAGAAGCGGTCGGGGGCATTGTCGTCGGCGCGGATGGTCAGGGTCTTGCCGCCCGCGAGGGAGATTTCCGCCCGTTTGAACAGCGGTCCGCCGAGGGCGTACTGGTCGCTGCCGGGGCAGACGGGATAGAATCCCAGGGCGGAGAACACGTACCAGGCCGAGGTCTGGCCGTTGTCCTCGTCGCCGCAGTAGCCCGTCGGAGTGGCGTCGTAGAGTTTGTCCATGATTTCCCGCACGCGCTGCTGGGTCTTCCAGGGCTGGCCGGACCAGTCGTAGAGGTAGGCCATGTGCTGGGCCGGCTGGTTGCCGTGGGCGTAGTTCCCCATGTGCGCGACCTGCATCTCCTTGATCTCGTGGATGCAGAAGCCGTAGTAGCTGTCGTCGTAGATCGGCGGCGCCACGAACACGGAGTCCAGCATCCGGTTGAAGGCGTCGTCCCCGCCCATCAGATCGATGAGCCCCCGGATGTCGTGGAAGACTGACCAGGTGTAGTGCCAGGAGTTGCCTTCGGTGAAGGCATCCCCCCATTTGTACGGGCTGAACGGCGTCTGGAAGCTGCCGTCCCGGTTGCGGCCGCGCATCAGCCTGGTTTCGGGGTCGAACACGTTCCGGTAGTTCAGCGCCCTTGCCGCCCAGCGGTCCAGTTCCTCCTGCGGGCGTCCCAGCTGCTTCGCCAGCTGCAGGATGCACCAGTCGTCGTAGGCATATTCCAAGGTGCGCGCCACATTTTCCCGGATGCCCACATCGTAGGGAATATAGCCGAGGGTGTTGTAGTAGTCGTGCCCGTAGCGGCCCGTGGAGTTGATTTCGGGGATATAGTTCGTCGTCCCGTACACGATGGCGCGGTAGAGCGTGTCCAGGTCCGTCGTGCTGACGCCCTTGACGACGGCATCGGCCACCACGGAAGCGGAATTGTTGCCGATCATGCAGCCGCGATGTCCCGGGCTGGCCCATTCGGGCAGATAGGGATTTTCCTTCGCGATGTTCACCATCCCGAGCTGAATCTCCTTGTTGACATCCGGATAGACCAGATTCAGCAGCGGGAAGAGTGCGCGGAAGGTGTCCCAGAAGCCCGTGTCGGTGTAAAGCGGGCCGGCATGGACCTGCCCGTCGTAGGGACTGTAGTGCACCTGCGCCCCCGTGGCGTCGATCTCGTAGAACTTGCGCGGGAAGAGCACGCTCCGGTAGAGGCAGGAGTAGAAGGTGCGGAGCTGGTCCTCCGTGCCGCCCCCGACCTTGATCCGTCCGAGGATGTCGTTCCAGCGTTCCTTTGCACGGGCCTCGACGGCATCAAAATCCGCTTTCCCGATCTCCCGGTCGAGATTCCGGACGGCCTGTTCGGGGGAAATGAAGGAGGAGGCCACCCGGGCTTGCACCTGTTCGCCCCGCTTTGTCTTGAATTTCAGGACGATGAGGGCATGCTCACCCTGCACCTCGGAGCCGCTTTTCTCCCGTCCCCGGTCATACAGTGTCCAGGAATCGACCGGCTTGTCCAGCCGCACCACGAACCAGTTCCGGAAATTCTCCGGGACGCCGCCGCTGTTGCGCGTGGTGTACCCGCTCACCACTCCGGCGGCGGGGTCGATCCGGATGCCCGAGCCCCGGTCGAAGGCGTCGATGACCAGGGCGGAAGAGTCGCTGTCCGGATAGGTGAACCGCAGCACCGCCGCCCGTTCCGTCGGGGCGACTTCGGCATAGATGTCGTGGTCCGCCAGGTAGACTTTGTAGGAATACGGCTTCGCGATTTCGGTCTTGTGGGAGAACCAGCTCGCCCGGGCCTCCTCGTCCACGAGGGACGCATCCCGGACCGGCATCAGCGAGAACTGGCCGTAGTCGTTGATCCAGGGAGAGGGCTGGTGGGTTTGCTTGAAGCCCCGGATCTTGTGGGCGGAATAGGTGTACGTCCACCCGTCTCCCATCTTGCCCGTCTGGGGGGTCCAGAAATTCATTCCCCAGGGCAGGGCAGTGGCGGGATAGGTGTTGCCGGCGGAGAAGGAATAGTCGGACTGCGTGCCGACCAGGGTGGACACGTAGTCCACCGGACGGGCGCCCCGTTCGATTCCCCGCTCGTTCTGCGCCGCACAGCTGACGGCGAGCAGGACAATCCCTGCCAGAATGCTCTTGTACATTGTCATCAATACCATTTTTTCGGTACGGGGCCCATGCGGAAGGTCAGCGTCCCGCCGCGGACGATGTCAGCATAGTCAATCCAGGCTTTCCGGTAGTCTTTCCCGTTGAGGGTGACGCGCTGAATGTAAGGATTTTCCTTGCTCAGCCCTTCGGCGCGGATGCGCAGGAAGCCGCCCGCCACCCGGACGTCCGCTTCCTCGAACAGCGGGGCGCCGAACCAGTAGCGGGTCGAGGCGGGTTCCGCCTCGTAGAAGCCCATCGAGGAAAGGACGAACCAGGCGCTCATCTGCCCGCAGTCCTCGTTGCCGGCCAGCCCGTTCGGGTCGGCCGCATACATTTCGGAATAGACCTGGCGCAGCTTGTCGGCGGCCTTGCCGGGCTCGCCCGCCATGGTGTAGAAGTAGATGATGTGGTGGCTGGGCTCGTTGCCGTGGACATATTGCCCAATCAGGCCCGAGATGTCGGAAGACACGTTCTCCCCTTCAATCCGGCTGTCGGCCAGGAAGAGGGAATCCAGCCGCTCCACGAACTTTTCACGGGAGCCGTAGAATTCCACCAGCCCGTCAAAATCCTGCGGGGCGAGCCAGGTGTACTGCCAGGCCGTGCCTTCCACGTAGTCCTGCTCCCGGTGGTTGGAGTAGTAGGGGTTGAACGGGGTGCGCCAGCTCCCGTCGGCGAACCGGCCGCGGGCCTGGAGGGTCTCCGGGTCCATGTAGTGCCGCCAGGAGTGGCTGCGCTCGCGGAAGAAGGCCGCGTCCCCGGTCTTGCCGAGGTAGTCCGCCGCCTGGGCGAGGGCCCCGTCCGCAATGGCATATTCCATGTCGTTGCCGATGGATTCGTTGTACAGGTCGGAGGGGATGAAGCCGTACTGCTGCCGCAGGTCCTGTCCGCGGTCCTTGCCCATGCCGGTGGTCTTCAGGGCTTCCCAGGCGAGTTCCTTGTCGGTGCCGCCGAAGCCTTTCACGACGGCGTCCGCAACGGCGATGACACCCGGATTTCCGACCATGCAGTCGGTCTCGTTGCCCACCAGGTGCCAGACCGGCAGTCGGCCCTGCTGCCGGTAGATGTGCAGCATCGTGTTCACCATGTCCACTTCCCGCTCGGGCTGGAGAATCGTCATCAGGGGCATCTGGGCCCGGTAGGTGTCCCAGAGCGAGAAGGTGGTGTAGTTCGTGAAACCGTCCGATTTGTGGATTTCCCCGTCCGCGCCCCGGTAGTCCCCGTTCACGTCGCAGAAGAGGGAGGGGGTGATCATCGTGTGGTAGAGGGCGGTGTAGAACACAGTTCGGGCATCGGTGTCGGCGGTCTGGATGCGGACCTTGGAGAGTTCTTCGTTCCAGGCTTTCTTGCCGGCATCCGCTACGGCATCGAAATCCCAGACCCCTTCCTTGGTCAGTTCACTCCCGTCCATATTCAACCGGGCGTTCCCGTCGCTGACGGCGGAAAGGGCCACCTTCACGAGAATCTGCTCGCCCTCCTTCGTCCGGAAGCACGCGCGGCCATATTTCCCGGCCCCGTCCGCCTTGGCCGGAATGACGGCCAGCGAATCGAAGGGCTTGGAGAATTGCGCGACGAAATAGACCTTCTGGTCCCGCGCCCAGCCAGTCGAGAAGCGGTAGCCCCGCACGGTGCAGCTGTCCACGGCTTCCAGGTGGGTTTCGGTGGCCTTGTCCCAGCAGCCGCCGTTCTCCAGGTCGATCACCACCGCCGCTTCCTCGCTGGCAGGGAAGGTGTAGCGGCTCAGGCCCACGCGGTCCGTCGCGGTCATTTCCGCCGTGATGCCGTACCGGGTGAGGGGCACGCTGTAGTACCAGGGCTTCGCGACCTCCTTGTTGCGGTCGGCGTAGGACCAGAGCCCCGTCGCCTGCGCGGTGGCGACCGCCTCGGGGCTGCCGTCCGCCGGCTCGCTGCCGCGGGCATATGCAACGGAACCGACCACGGGCATCAGGGTCACGTCGAAGAGGTCTCCGATGCCGGTTCCGTTGAGATGGGTGTGGGAAAAGCCGATGACGGTGGAGTCGCTGTCGTGGTAGCCCGAGGTCCAGTCCCAGTCTTGCGGGATGCTGGTCGGTCCCAGCTGGACCATTCCGAACGGGACGCTCGCACCCACGAACACATGCCCGTGCCCCCCGCTGCCGATTTTCACATCGACGAACCGGGTGAAATCTTCCGCCGGCCCTGCCGCCGGACTTGTGCAGGACAGGACTGCCGTCGCACTCAGGAGGCAGCATGAAGTTCTTGAAAGAAAGGATGTCATCTCGAATGCAGTTGAAGCAGAACAAATATCGGAAAAATCTTCGAATTTCCCCCTTCCGTCTCAGGCGGAATTTGCGCAGGATAATTCCTGAATATTCGTACCTTTGTGCAGAATCAATCGGAAAAATATGAGTAGACACAATCGCCGCCAGGGGGGCGGCAGAAAAAGCGGCAGAGAATTCCTGCGGGACATCAAATTCGGTTCCCGCAAGGACAAGCCGGCTCGGGTGCCCAAGGTGCAGGTCACGGGCAAGGTACAGATGACCCGCGAAGGGTTCGTGTTCGTGGTCATCGCGGACGATACCGACAACGACGTGTTCGTGAAAGCCTCCAAGACCCGGGGCGCCCTGAACGGGGACACCGTGAAAGTGGTGGTAACCCGCGAGAAAGGAAAGGGCAACGAAAAGCGCCGGGAAGGTGAAATCATCGAAATCGTAAAGCGGAGCGTCAAGCCCTTCGTGGGCGTGCTCCACATCGTCGGTGCACAAGCCTGGGTGCTGATGCAGTCCCGGAATATGCCCTACGACATTTCGGTCCCGATCCCGGAAGGGGAGGACCCCGCCAAACTCAAGGGCATGAAGGTCGCGGCCGTGATCGACGGCTGGAACCGCAGGGAACCGAATCCGAAGGGTCACATCGTGGACATCCTCGGCGCGCCCGGTGCCAACGACACCGAGATGCATGCGATCCTCGCAGAATACGGGCTGCCTTACAAGTTCGACGCCGCCGTGGAAAATGCGGCCGATGCCATCTCGGATGTGATCACCCCCAAGGACCTGCAGGGCCGCCGCGACTGCCGCGAGGCCCTGACCTTCACCATCGACCCGGCCGATGCCAAGGACTTCGACGATGCCCTGTCGCTGAGGAAGCTGGACAACGGCAACTACGAAGTCGGCGTGCACATCGCGGACGTGTCGTACTATGTGAAGCCCGGTTCGCTGGTGGACAAGGAAGCGCAGACCCGCGGGACTTCGGTCTATCTGGTGGACCGGACCGTCCCGATGCTTCCCGAGAAGCTGTCCAACAAGCTCTGCTCCCTCCGTCCGAAGGAGGACAAGCTGACCTTCTCCACCATTTTTGAAATCACCCCGGAAGCCGCGGTCGTCAGCCGCTGGTTCGGCCGCACGGTCATCCGTTCCGACTACCGATTCGCCTACGAGACGGCGCAGCAGATCATCGACAACGGGCAGGAATCCCTGAATATGGAGCTGCGCGGCGGGACCGACGGGAACACCCCTCTGAAAGACCCGAAGATCGGCTCGGAAGCTGCGATGGGCGAAGGCATCCTGGAGGGAACTCTCATCCCGCAGGCGCAGAAGGAGGCCATCCTGATTCTGAACGACCTTGCCGCGAAGCTGCGCAAGGAGCGTTTCGCGAAGGGTGCCATCAGCTTCGAACGCCCTGAAATGAAGGTGGAGGTGGATGCCGCCGGCCGCCCGGTCAACGTGTATGAGAAGATTTCCAAGGAGGCCAACTGGCTCATCGAGGAGTTCATGCTGCTGGCCAACCGCAGCGTCGCGGAATTCATCGCGACTTCCGGCAAAATGAACGGGAAGCCGGACAAGAACGCGAAGACATTCATCTACCGCGTGCATGGAGAACCCAATGCCGAGAAGATCGCCGGCCTGTCCGAATTCGCGAGCAATTTCGGCTACAAGATGGGCACCACCGGCAGCGGCCGGGAAGTAGCAAAATCCCTGAATGCCCTGCTGAACGAGTCCAAGGGCAAGCCGGAGTGCGATGCCTTCCAGATGATCGCGCTGCGCGCCATGGCCAAGGCCATCTACACCACCGACAACATCGGCCACTACGGCCTTGCCTTCAAATTCTACACGCATTTCACCTCACCGATCCGCCGTTATCCGGACACCATGGTCCACCGCCTCCTGGCGATGTATCTGGACCATGCCGACAGCCAGAACAAGGCCTATTTTGAAGAGCAGTGCCAGCATGCCTCCGAGCGGGAGGTCATCGCCGCCAACGCCGAGCGCGACAGCATCAAGTACAAGCTCGTGGAATACATGCAGGACAAGATCGGACAGGAGTTCGAGGGCGACATCTCCGGTCTGACTGAATGGGGCATGTACGTGGAGGTCCACCCGACGATGATCGAGGGCATGGTGCCGCTGCGCGACATCAAGTCAGACTTCTACGAGTTCGACGAAGCGAACTACCGCATCGTCGGGCACCGCACCGGTACCGTCTACCACCTGGGCGACCCGGTCAAGATCCGGGTGAAGGCCACCAATCTCGAGCAGAAGCTGCTCGACTACGAACTCATCGAAACGGGGCTGGAAACCCGCCTCAAAGAGAACCACGTCAAGGGAATCGATGCGAAGGAAGAGCGGGACAAGTCCCGCCACGACCGCTTCCGCGCCCGTCAGCGCGGCGGCCGCAACCGGCACTAGGGCTGAATCAGCGGTTTTCCGAGGGCTTCGCGGAGCTGGTCGTCGTAGCGGAGGCGGACTTGGATGCCGGCTTCCTGGAAGAAGTAGCGGACGGCGATTTCCTCTTCCAGGAAGGGGATGATCTCGGTCTTCTTGAGGTTCAGGAAGGTTTCCTTGTCCATCTCGAGGGCTTTCTGCAGGGCATCCAGTTCGGCGGACATGTTTTCCGCCAGGCCGTCCTTCGTCAGTTCTTTTTTCATCTGGTCGAAGAGGGTGCGGGCGGAGGAGCGATAGTCGAACTCCTTGGTTTTCGCGAAGTTGACGAAGTCGGCATATTCAGCGTCCGAAAGGAAGAATTCGCGGCCGGCGGCTTTCCGGGCGGCGAGTTCGGGGGCCGTCAGGGGCCATCCGGCATCGATCGGCTTCACGGATGGATGCTTCCGGACGTAGTCCAGCGCATACTGGCCCACGAGACCGTTTACGACAAGGGAATAGGTCAGGCGGCTGTAGTCGCGTCCTTTGATGACAAAGTCCGGGGTGATGCCGCCGCCGTCGCGGACAGTTCGTCCGCGGGCGGTCTTGAATTCGTGGGTGAGGGAGTCGGGAATATGCCCGACACTGCCGTCCTCGTTGCGGTGGGCATAGTCAATCGCCTGCACGCAGCGCCCGGAAGGGGTGTAGTATTTGGCGGTGGTGACCTTCACCTGGCCGTTGTACGGCAGCGGCCGGATGGTCTGGACCAGCCCTTTTCCGAACGTCCTTTCCCCGATGATCGTGGCGCGGTCCATATCCTGGAGGGCTCCCGAAACGATTTCCGAGGCGGAGGCCGAGCCGGAATTCACCAGCACGACGATCGGAATCTCCGTGTCGACGGGCTCTGAGGTGGTTTTCATTTCGGAACTGGAACCATTGGCGATTCCCTTCTGGGAAACGACCAGCGAACCCTTCGGAACAAACATCCCGACGATGTTCACCGCTTCGCTGAGCAGCCCGCCTCCGTTGCCGCGCAGGTCCAGCACCAGTTTCTTCATGCCCGCCTTCTTCAACTTCAGGAAGGCGTTTTTCACGTCCGCCGACACGTTTTCAGTGAATCCGGTCTGCAGAATGTAGCCCGTCGTGTCGTTCAGCATGCCGGCATATTCCACGTCCGGCAGGTGGATCCGCTCCCGGACGACGGGGACGTCGACCGTGTCCTTCGTGCGGAGTTTCAGCACGCGCAGCACCGCGGTGGTGCCGGGTTTCCCGCGCATCTTCTCGGAACCCTCCTGGCTGGTCAGCCCGTGCGTGGACACGCCGTCGATGGCGAGGATTTCGTCGCCGCAGACCAGCCCCGCCTTGGCGGCCGGAGAGACCCGGTAGGGCCCGGGGATGCTTTCGTTGCCGCCCTTCTCGGGGTTG
>CABTXO010000004.1 GCA_902488725.1 uncultured Bacteroidales bacterium | reverse complement strand
GGCGCCCGTGACGGCGGGTGCGGCAGCGCGCGCCCTGTCCTTCGCCAGACCCACGAGGAGCCGGGAAAGCACCCCGAGCCCCCAGTTCGAGACGCTCAGGAATCCATTCACGGCGGGGGTCAGCTGCCTGCCGATGGTCACGACCTGCTCCAGGTTCGCCTTCTTGAGCTTCTCCATCCGCGCGGTGGCGGAACTGTTCTTCTGCTCGAATTCCCCGAGGATGGACGTCCCTTGTGCGAAGGCCTCGTTTGCGATCTCCTGCTGGTTGCGGAGCTCTTCCGTGTTCTTGGACAGGGTTCCCAGCACCGTCGCGGCGCGCTGGCCGTCCAGGTGCATCTGTTCCATCGCCGCCGTGACCGACGCGAGTCCGCCTTCACCCCTCCGCATTCCTTCCAGGACACGCAGCAGCGCTTCGTTCACATCTGTCTCGAGCAGTTCGGAGAAGTCCTTCAGAGACATCCCGGCGATGCCGGCGAATGTCTCCGTCCGTCTGAACATCGCCATGACTGTCTGCCCGATGGCCGTGGCTGACATTTCGGAACTCTGGCCGTACTTGTCCAGCGTGGCAGCCAGCCCGAGCACCTTCTGGATGCTGATGTCGGCGTTCGGGGCGATGCCGGCGAGACGCCTCGAGAAGTCCACGATGTAGCCCTCGTTGGCGGTGGAAGCCATCCCCAGCTCGTTGATGGCGGAGCCGACCTTGAGCATGGCCTGCTCGATGCCGAACTCCCGGTTGAGATGGAAGATGTCCGTCATCTTCCCGATGGCCGTGATCGCCGCCTCCGCATCGCCTCCGAGATCCTCGGACAGGGCCACATTGATCTTGTCCGCCGCACGGGCGAAGCCGAGCAGATCCCTCTCTCCGGAGATTCCAAGCTTTCCTCCTGCCCGGACTAGCCCCAGCAACTCGTTCTGCGCGGTCTTCGTGTCGATCTTTGCGAGGGATTCGCTGAGCTGCTCCACTTCGTCACGCTCCAGCCCGGTCGTCTTCATCGCATCCACGAGAGCCTCGTCGTATTGGAGGAAGGCGTTTCTGGATTGCATGATAATCCCGGATGATTTCCCTATAAGATTACTTAGCACATAGAAAGCCCCGAAGATCTTGTTGGCGAATCCTGCGAAACTGTTGATGGACTCCTTCGTCTGCTTGGATTGATCTGCCAGCTCCTTCATCCGCGAACGGCTGTCCCTCAATTCTTTGTTGAGCTTTTCCCACTGCTCCGTTCCGGGGATGGCGACCTTCAATGCGATGTGGTTTTCTTTGATATGCCTGTTGAGTTCCGCCATCGTCATCGTGCCGATTTCCTGTTGTCGGTACAGTGATTCGAGTTTCTCCCGATGTTGCGCCACGGATCGGTCTAACTCATCCAGTGCCGTCTTCTGAGACTTGTATTCCTGGGTCAGGACATTGTTGGTTCCGTCTTTCTCCATCTTTCCGACGATGGCGGCCAATTCTTTCTGCTTCTGGACCACTCCGTCCAGAGCCCTCTTCTGTTCCAGCAACTGCCTGCGCCCGGTGTCACCGTTCACGATGATGTTCAGACGCAGGTCTTCGTCCGTGATTTTCTTTGCCATGGCTTTCCGATTATGGCACAAAAATAGCCGCCCGAAGGCGGCTGCAAAGGACAGGGAGGACACGTCAGGCTGGCTGCTCACCTTGCTGCCGCAAGGCTTCCATCCGCTTCTGTTCCTCGTGTTTCTTTACGTAGCGCTTTGTCTTGAATTTGACGATGAGACTGTCGATGCCAAGCCAGGCAGATAGGAACAAAGCCAGCAAGGCATACCAGATGATAGGTGCCACCTTGATGATAAGGTATATGATTAGGCCGATGACGATAAGCCAGAAAAACAAGGTACTCATGACACACTCCCCTTTGGTTTGTACAAATATAGCAAAAAATACTCATGTTTCCATGGTGTACTGGACCGCCCAGATGGCGAACATGTCATGGACGGCATTGAAGATTTTGTCGGCGCACTCGTCGATCTCGGGGTACCGGAGTTCGTAGGTGGCCGTCCCGTCGATGGCTTCCTCCCACCGGTGCAGCGCATGGTAGGCTTCCATCGCCGCTTCCATCGCCCGCTTGAGTTCCGCGTCTATCGGGACGCTCACTGTTTCGTTCCCGGCGGCCCTGCCGCCCTTCTGCTGCAGCGTTGCGGAGCTGCACCCGTCTTCTTTTGCGTAGTTCATGGCAAAAAAAATAAAAAATCCAAGGTCCTGAACTACATATCGCCTTGGGGCAATACAGTCGCGCCTTGCGGCAACGACGGACCTTGGACAGTCTATTAATGGTAAAGTAAACTCTGGAGGAGCCGCCCCGAATAGACTTGCGATATGTAGTTCAAGAGCAAATATACAAAAAATTTCTGAAATCCAAGCGGTTTCAGGGAAAATCATTCGAGATTGAATTTCTTCTTTTGGTAAGGCTTTGTTTTGGGAGAGTCACAGACATGCTTGCGGCATTCCTCCAGATCTTCGGCGCTTATCCTGCCTAAAAACTTACCGGAAGATATAACCCGGTCGGCATTGAATTCGAACAAGGTGTAGCCGTCAACGTAACTGTCGTGGTCAACGCAGCTGTTCTCTTTCGCCCGCAAAAGGTGCTGATACGGTCCGATGATGCAGAAAAGGCCGTTATTGATTTCTGAATTGACGATCAGGGAGGCGAGCAGTGATCCATCCTTGGTCTTTCCAACGATGACGAACCTTTTCAGCTTGGATTTTTTACCGGGTTTTGTCGTGATGCCATCTTCAGGGAACAAGTCCATTTCGAGAACGCAGCCAACATCCACAGCCTTTTTACGCAGGATCTCCTGAAACGCACCCAAGTCCATTATGACCTCAAACAGTTGTCAAGCTCGAGATTTTCACGGAGATATTCAATCATATCATCGTCAGCCCCTCCCTCTTTTGCGATGTTCAGATTGTCCATGATATGCTTCGAGTCTGCCCCGTAGTACGCCCGGTTCCATTCTTCTCCATGCGTTTCATCCTTGATCTGAGAAAAACTCATTTTAGAAACGCGCTTAATGGCATATTTTAGACTTTCAATATCGTTCAGGGAAAGATAATCCATGTTGGGCTCCTCTTTCGGGGAGAACGATTCATGGTCAAAATCGATGGAGGCGGCCACATGCGGAAATGGTGTCCGTTTGTAGAACGCCAATTCATTTGCATCGCCTCGCGCCATCCTGAGAATGTTGTAGAGCATCGAAGGGACAGGACCAAACGGAAGTGCAGCGATGTTGTCCCTAAATATAGGGGAGCCCCAATGAGCGAGCGAATACTGCTGGGCATAATATGCAGTCTTGACGATACCGTAGACATCTCTCTTATCCTTGCCGCTATGCTTCAGGATGTAGAGCAGGGAGGCCTTCAAGACCGATATTTCATCATTGCTGAATTTCATAGAAAACACCTCTCTCTGCAAAAGTAGCGATAATATTTGAAATCCAAGGGGTTTCGAAAAAAAAGAAAAAACTTAGATGGCAAGAAAGTTTTCTCCCACATTGACATAGTCTACCGGAAAGATGATTCTGAAACCTCCTTCCCTGGGAACGGACTTGTCGAAAAAACAGAGCTGGATCAGCGGGGACAGGTTCACATATTCCTTTCTTGAATCAGTAAAAAATAACCTGTCCCGTGATTCGGTGTTTCTTTCGTCTCTTGCACGGACCGCCACATATTTTTCAAGGAAGTCCGTTGTGTGTCGCTTGAGAAATTCAATGGCCCCGGCGACAGTGCATGGCAGTTTTTTTTTGCTAAGAAGAGAAGAAACGTTCTGTATCTCGGCCAAGGCATTTGTGTCACCCACTAAGTCAAAGATTCTTTCTGGATCATACTGGATTATCGATTGGCATATGAAATAATTGCTGCCATAGGATATCTTTCCCCACCAATGCGCATGCTTGATAAAGGCTTCCCAGAAGTAATATCCTTCTCCCATCCATGCATTGGCCGCTGCACATTTGAAGGAGCCGTGAGTCTCGACTTCGTCGGGATTCTCTCGGTTCGCCAAAGTTTGGAAAATTTTGACTCTCCTAGTCATCGGCCACGGTTGTGTTGCGCGCAAGCTCGTCACGCAGACCGGAAAGGTTGAATGTCGGGATGATCAACGGTCGGATGTTCGCCTGAAGCGTTACGGTGCTTATGAATGCCCGCACATAAGGGAAGACGATGGCAATGCTGTTTGCGTAGAAATAGTCTGGGAAAGATTCCGGAGACACTGGTTCCTTGAATCGGAATTCGGCTATACATCTGATGTTGATAACCTCTTTTTCCTTTACGGAAGCTGAGAATTCAAATGAAAGATTGAATTCGCCGGATTTTCCATGGTAAGCACCTGAGGGAGCAATAGTCAGTCTGAAATTATCATTTGGCTGTATCGATGAAAGATCCATTGAGACCTTATCGAAATGGTATCTGACCAGAGAAAAAACGGCATTTCTAATTTCTTCGCTCATAGATTTCCGATTGATTGTAAACAAAAAAATCCAGATGAAAATCTGGATTCGCTATGGAGTGATTGGAGATTTGCATTTCGGGAAGTCCGTCCAGCATCAGGATGTATTCTTCAACCGTCGGGCCGCATTCATTGAATACGCGCAACTCCTCGTAGTCCCGTTGTAATTGTTCAGGAGACGATGTGGCAAGATATTCTTTGAGTTGCTTGACGTACTTGTTCATGGCTTTTTCACACTGAATGCAATGCAAAGTTAATACTTTTTTTCTAAATACAAGGTTTTCCGGTATTACTTGAATTCTATTTGTATTCCGAATGTGACGTATCTGCAAAATGTTTGCCATGATAAAATACCATAAATATTACTAAACTACAATGAGTTATGCCGAATGGATTCGGCCATGTCCTGCGTGAATTCGTACATGAGCCGTTCGGCGATGGATCCATAGGCGCCGAAGACGAAGCGGTTGTGGATCTTCCGCCGCTTGCGCCGGCGGCCGTCACTCTTCTTTCCGGAATTCAAGCGTTTCATGTCCAGGAAGCGCTCGTAGGTCGTGTGGAAATATGTCAGCGTCCCCGAGGCGCCGGTGCCGGCCGTGACGGAGATCCGGCGGTCGGAGAAGATCTTTCCGGTGCGGAAGCGGACGGACTTCCCGATTGCCGCCCCCTGCAGCTTCAGCAGCTTCTCCCCCTCCTCTCTGAGGACGTTACCGACAAATCTCGACCGGACATCCATGGCTATTCGAATGAGAGTTCGATGCTGTACCCGCTCCAGCCCCCGAACAGGGATGCCTCCGGCGTGACGTCGACGGACGCGACGGACAGCCCCGTCACCAAGGTGCAGTTGTCCCGGGAGGTCTCGTCGCAGATCGCCCCGAGAACTGCGTCCGCCACCTCCAGCAGCCGGGAGTACTGATCATTCTCCAATGGCTCGGTCTTGTCCAGACCAAGATTTTTTTCAATGACGAATATCGCCGTGCTCAGTACATCCCGATGGCTGTCCGAGTTGCCGGACTGCGACACTTCCGGGCGGGCGATGAGGATCTGGATGCCGGACAGGTGCGCCAGCTTCGACGTGGCGTCCGACTGGGCGGTGGACATCAGCGGATAGAGTGTTTCACACCCCGGAGCGGCGGTCACCGCGAGACCCGCCAGATACTCAGTGAGCCTTTGCAGCTTTGACAATCTTCTCATTTCGTTTCCTCTCCTTGTAGTTGTGCCACATGATCGAAAGAACCGAGAACAAAGGTTCTTCGTCCACGCGGGCGATGTTCCCCAGCGTCCCCTCCTTCGCCACCTCGACCAGCAGGTCGTTCCATCCGAACGCCATGCCCGACGGACTTCCGTCCCCCTCGAACAGGCGTGGAAGATCCACCTCCTCCCCGTCGATCTCCAGCGTCCCCGTCTGCAGGTAGTTCAGGCAGGAAGAGAACCACATCATGATCAAATTCTTCCGCCACCCTTTCAGGCGCGACGCCCTCCGAATATGCAGGCCAGCGTCCCGCTGGCCGACATCCGGCACCCTCCGGCCGGCCCTGTTCGCCCGTAGCGACCGGATGCGGTACAGGAAGGCGATGCATTCGTCCAGATCCGCCACGTCGTGCGTCCGGAAGAACCGGTTGACGGCCGCCGAGGCGTGCCGGAACTCCCCGAACGTCAGATCCTGCAGGAGATCCGCCGGGCCGTGCAGCCGCCGTATTCCCGAACGGGCTACGGGAAGCGGGTTGGCGACGGAGTCGAACGAAAGCCCGGCGTTCTCTCCGGCGAAGAGGAAGTCCAGGGTCCGCTCGCAGAGCAGGTACACGTTCTCGGCCAGCCGTCCGTCCGCTCCGCGCAGGGTCCTGCGCACCCCCATCAGGAAGTACAGCGCCCGGACATTGAAATCCAGCGGGGACAGCCCTTTCCGGACGCACCGGTCGAAGAGCCGGAACACGCCCCGCACCTGCTTCGGGGTCATCTCGTTCCAGGAGGAGGGGATCTCCGCCAACTTCCCGGTCTCGTAGATCTCCACCGTGTTCATTCCGTCGTGAAGAATTTGTTCGCCGGGTCGTTCTGCGGGATGGCCTTCGGCGCGACGGCCGTCCCGTCGGCGAGCAGTTCCGTGAGGTCGTTCAGCGCGTTCTCCTTCTCCTCCTTCAGCTTCCCCACGTACCAGTCGATCTCCTCGGTCATCGCCGCCCGGTTCGCCCGGTTCCCCTGGAAGGTGGGCGAGAACCGGCGGGCGATCTCCAGCGGGAAGACCTCCAGCGACCAGCGCAGCCCGGCCGTGATCACGGCGCCGAGGATCGCCGCGCGCCGCGCCAGCGCGAGCTGCGCCTCCGGTGCGGATCCGTCCGCGATGGCGGCCCATTTCGCGCCCGCGCGGGGCTCCAGCACGGACCGCTGCTGCTCGATCACCAGCGGAAGGAGCATGTAGTAGACGTAGTAGCTTCCGTCGACCGGGTAGACCGCCTCGAACTGTCCGATCGTCTTCACGATGGAGTCCGCGCAGAGGCGCCTGGCCTCTCCGGACGTCCAGTCCGGCTGCGCCGACTCTTCCAGATAGGAATACATGGCATCGAGCGCCCGGTAGTACCGCTCCTGCATCGCCCGGTCGTCCCGGTCGATCTGCCATGCGAACGGCGACCGCTCGTTGTCGTCCATCTTGACCTTGCGGCCGGTGGATTCGTGGGAGACCCCTGTGAGTGCGGAATGGCGCAGCAGCGCGAGGCATGCGACCGGAAGCCGGACGGCGTCCAGGAGCGGCAGGTCCTCCGGCGGGAGCGGCACCTGCGAATAGGCCTGCACGGCGCGGGCGAACACGCCGGGGCCGGCCAGCCGCTCGACCTCCCGCTCGGCGAAGACGATCTCCGTCTCGATCAAGCGGAAGGGGGATGAGGCGTACCACTGCCCGGTCAGGGTCTCCAGCTCCCGCGAGCCGGAGCCGGTGTAGTTGAAGAGGCGGGATGATGTCGTGATCGGTTCCATGGTCACTGGTTTTTGACGCGGGCGGATTCGGTCAGCGCCTCCTCCGACTGCAGTTGTCTGTGGTAGAAGCCGAGTTTCAGCCCCTTGTCCGGGAAGTTGAAGGCGATGGCCTGGTTGACCGGCTCCAGAATGGTCTGCGAGGCGATCTCGGTGTCGGAGAGCAGGAACAGCTTGAAGGCGTACAGCAGTTCAGACCCGGAGGCGAGCTTCCCGTTCACCATCACGTTGGACAGGGACGGGTGGAGCCCCATCCCGGAGGTGATGGCGGAGGCGGACGCCTCGGAGATCTTCAGCTGCGCCTCGACGAAGTCCTTCATCTTCTGGTCGATCGCCTCGACCGTCCAGGACACGCGCCCGGCGCCGTTCTCGGAGGGCATGTCCAGGGAATAGAAGAACTTCCCGGCGTTCTCCTTCCCCGACAGGACCTCCTGCATCTGGTGCAGGAGTTCCTCGGTCAGCCGGCTGACCTCGTTCTCCACCTCGGCGTCGCTCCAGGTGGGGTTGACCATGCGGATCCGCTCCCGCCGCTCGTCCCAGTACTCGCGTGGGGCCTTGACGATGTAGGCGAGGTTGATGCCGTTGTCCGTGACGTACTTGAATATGGCCGGGACCTCCGACCCCTTGACGATCCAGCGGAGCGCGCCCCAGTACTGCGGGACGGCGTAGAAATCCCGGGCGAAGGAATAGGTGTGGTTGTAGGACGCAGAAGCCGCGAACTTTCCGGGATCCCGCGGATCGTAGACCGGAAACACCCGGACGCCGCTCCCGACGCACGAATGCTCGAAGTCCCCCACGACGATGTGCTTCACGTCCTTGATGTCCATGGAGTCCGGCCATTCGAGGCGTGCGTTCTTGGCGGAGATGTGCTCCAGCCTGGAGATGAACGGCCGCCGACCGAGCCTGCGCCCTCTGGCAAGGAACTTGGCATCGAAGAAACCCTTCAGGTGCAGGTAGTCGGTCATGCAGCCTTTGATGTAGGAGACGTAGTCGAAGCTTTCCAGCCATTCCTGGATCTGCCGGTCCTCCTCCCAGAGATGGACGATTTCGCCGTCCTTGTACCCCAGCCGGTTCAGGAACACGCCCTGTCCGTACAGGAGTCCCATCTGGCGTTCGAGAATCCCGGGGCCGAGGTTGTTTTCGTCCAGGATGTCCCGCAGGTGTGCGGGGAGGTTGTTGTCGAATCCGAACGGGACGACCTTCTCTCCGCAGACGGTGTGCGGAGTCTTCTCCCAGTTGCGCTGCTGCGCCATCCAGAACACGGTGTCCAGGCTCGCGTCCCGGCGGTTCGAAAGGGCGAATGCCCGGCCGTCGTTCAGCCGGAGCACGTGCGTGTTGTCGGATACCTTTTCAATTCTGCTCATACGAGTGTCAATTTATGCCCGTTGAACGTCATCAGCAGAGGCTGCCAGAACCGGCGCGGGGCACCGGTGTCCAGGTCGGTGTATGCCTCGATGTATTCGGCGTTCCGGTTGTGCCTCTCCACTTCCCGCTTGCGCAGGACACCCCGCCGCACGAAGACCACGCCCTCGCTCCGGCCCGCCGTGGGGTTCCAGCTCATGAAGGAGAAGGAGAAGTCCTTCCCCTCGGCGGACAGCCGCCGCATCTCGGACAGCGCTTCGAAGACGTTCATGGCGCGAAGATACGCCATCGGCGGCGCGGCCCAAAGGACAGCAGCATCAGGGCGGGAATCCGCCGGAGGCGACGGAAAAGGACGGTTCCGGGGCTGTTTCCCGGAATATTCTGACGGGAAACCGCTGAAATTGAACGAAATCCGCCGGATCCGGGCGGGAATCTACTTTTTTTGTCACGGGAGAGGCCGGGCCGCCCAACGGAAGAGATGCGATTGCAGAAGCTCGGAATGGTGATTTATGGCGGAAAGGTGCATTCTGCACGTGCTGGAGCGTGTTTTCAGACGGAGCGGGGATCCGCTGCGGCGGACGGGAGCGAGCTGCGGCCCCGCACGGCGTCCTGGAGCTGCTTGGTCATCACCAGATACTTGAAGGAGTCGGATGGATTGGTCGAGCGGAGCGGCAGCTGCTCTGCGGGCAGCTTCTCGCTGCGCTTGTCCTTGAACACGACCCCGTTCCGCACGAGGGTGCGGGCGTTCTCAAGCGAGACCTTCAGCGGGCGCGCCGTGTTCGCGTCGATGCGGACGACCGGCAGCCGGGGGTTCCGCTCCCCGAACAGTTCCTGCATGAAGGCATATTCCTCCGGCTGCCCGATGTTGCCCTGGCCGATGGACATGAGCTGCACCGTCCAGCCGGTGCGCCGACCGTCCGGGAAGTATTCCACCGCCCGCTTGAACTTGCCGACCTGGTTCTCCCCGACGGATTTGTAGGCGTTGCCGGAGCGGTCGTAGTACAGCATCAGGATCTTCGTGCGCATGGGGGCGAACCAGGTGCGGAACTGTTCGCCGAGGTCCTGCACGTACTGGGGAGGCAGGGTGTACAGGAACTTCAGCACCCGGATGCAGGAGCGGCCGTCCTCGGCCCCGTTCTGGGCGACGGACAGGGAGCACATGTTGCCGAAGTCCATCCCGCCGACGAGCGGACGGTCCGTCCGCAGGTGGCGTAGCACGCGGCAGTCCTCCCGCTGCAGCAGTCCGAAGGTCTCGTAGGCCTGCTCGTCGATGCCGTCGTAGTAGAAATGCCGTCCGGATAGAGCGGCGTAGAACCGGTCCCCGGACTCCAGTGACGGGCGCATCGAGAGGATGGACGTGCCCAGATCCGGGATCCGCCCGTCGATGGCGTCGCCGAACCACTGTTCCGTGAGGATGTCGGCGTTGATGTAGGAGGAGGAGAGCAGGAAGAAGGTCTCCGCCTCCGGTCGGCACCGCAGCTCCTCCCAGCGGGCGCGCCACAGGAAGGCGGTGCGCAGCTTCCGGCGGTAGGCATCCATGTCGTCGGGAGAGCGGCCCGCGAGCCAGGCATCCTTGGCCGCCACTGCCTCCTGCATCGCCTGGTGGTAGACCAGCCCCGTCTTCATCACCGTCACCAGGGCGGGTACGTCCATCAGGGCGGCGTGCTTGAGAATCCAGTCATATTCCCCTGCGTGGGTGGTGTCCGGCATGTCGGTGGTGAACGAGAAGCCCCGGTAGAAGGGGCTGTGGCCGTATTCCTGCCGGTAGCCCCGGACGGCCTTCAGGAGGTTGGCGATCTTGTCCTCCCGGAAGTACTTCACCTCGTCCCCGAACACGAAGACGTAGGAGGCACCGGCGAGCGTGGACGGGCGGTCGAGCGATCCGAAGCGGACGTTCGTGCCGGTGTAGAACACCATCGTCCGCTTCCAGGACACCAGCTTGTTGAAGGGCTTCCAGAAGTGCGGGCGCAACCAGTCCGGCAGTCCGGCCTTCTCCGCTTCCGTGAAGGCGGGCGGCTCCCGCTCGATCACGTAGTGCACGCCCTCCCGCAGCCCCTTCCGCTCCAGTCCCTCCAGCACGGAGGGGAGGATGTTCGCCGAGAGGTTGGTGAAGGTGTCGGCCACCCAGACGACCGGTGCGCCGGGCATCCCGTAGACGATGTCCAGCAGCCGCTCCGTCTGGATGTCTGTGGTCTTCGCGCCGCCGCGACCGATCACGTACAGGCTTTTGCGGGCGGACACCAGGGATGCCAGCTGGGCGAACTTGTTCTGGTACTGAACCTGTGCGGCCCGTGTTCGCCTGGTATCAACCTTCTTCCTTTGCATCTTCGAGGTATTGGACGATGTCCAGATCGTCCACGCCGGCATCCCGCCGCAGCCTGCGGCGGACCTGGTCGGGGGCGACGAGTCCGTCGATCTGGCGGGCGAGCTCCTCCCGGTTCGCGGGCGGAAGTCCGATGACCTCCGGCGTGAGTCCGAGCACGCGGTAAGGACGCTGGTACACCTCAGGCGGGAGCCGCTGCGGATCGTCCCGGTCCAGCTGCAGGGCGCGCGCCTTGTTCGCCAGAATTCCGGAGGCCACCTCGTAGTCACGCGTGGTCTTGGCGGAATCCCGTGCGGCGATGTACAGGGAGTCGAACTGATCGGCGATCTTGTTCCGGAGCGCGTCCTTGGACACCTTCCGGTTGGCGAAGAACAGCTCCACGGCCTCGGAGTAGATGTCGGACGCGCGGTCGTACGGGATTTCGAACGGCTTGGACGTGAGGAAGCGGATGGTGCGGCGCTTGCCGTACTGCCCGTCCAGGGAATAGACGAGGGTCAGCAGGTCGACATAGACCTGCTCCTTCTCCGGCAGGATCCCCTTGGAACCGGAGGCGATGTACTCCTGGATCCGCTCGAAGGCTCCTTCCCTGTCGGCGCCGCCGAACAGGTCCAGCTTGGAGATGCTGAAGCTCCGGTCCCGGACGATCTCGGAATACTGTCTGACCGCCTTGGCGTTTCCTCCCGCCGCCGAGACCGCGACGGCAATCTCGATCTCCGCGCGTTTCTCCAGGCGGCCGTGCGTCACGGCCTGCCGGATCCTGCCCGCATCGACGATGTCCACGAACTCGGGGGCCATCCCGGCCATCGCGCGTCCGAATTCCTGTTCCGGCAGGTCCAGGAACCCTGCGATGTCCGCGTCCGTCCAGCCGAGCGCGGCCAGGTACGACAGCTGCTCAAGTGTTTCGCCGGTCAGCTCCTTCATAGTCTCCGATCATGCGTTCCACTTCTTCCAGCTCCGCCTCCCGTCTGCGGAGCCGCTCCGTCCGTTCCTCCAGGAGGTCGGGGCGCGTTCCCTTCTTCATCTCGTCCCTGATCCGCCAGATGTTCTCCCGCAGGTTCCGCTGCCTCCGCACGAGCTCCGTGACGGGGAGCCGGCGCAGCGCGTCGAGACGTTTCCGCTCGGCGAAGACGGGATGCTTCCCCAGAATCCGTCCGTGATCCCGGTAGTACGCGAATTCGGAACGGATTTTCCGATTTTGCGAAAAATTTTTCACGACCCGCTCCGCGACCCGGTAGCATTCCTCCGGCGTAGCGCAGCCGAACAGCTCCTCGTGTCCGTCGACATAGCCGTGCCAGGAGGTGATCATGTCCGCCGCAAGGATCTTCAGTTCGTTCGGGCAGTCCGGGTCGGAGAGGAACGGCCACTCTTCGCGGAAGCGGCCTCCCCGTGTGAGGGCCTGCGACGGCGGGACCGGAGTGGCGAACGGAAGCAGCGCCTGCCGGAGCAGACGGGCGTATCGCTTCGGACCCTTCGCCACCAGGGCGGACAGCCACCGGTTCGGCGAATGGATGCTCAAGAGCCGAAGTCCTTCCGTGACCTCGGCTCCCGAACGCATCCATCTGTCGATCTCGGTCATCCGAGCAGGTACCGGTCTATCAGTCCGGCGATGGCCCGGTAGCCTTCCGGGCTGGCAGTCACGAACTTCTTCCGGACGAACGCCTCGATGACGATGTGCTCGCAGGGATTTCCGCGGAGAACGGGCGTGACGTAGTTGCCGAACGAGAACCCGACTTCCACCGTGCGGTTCAGATTGAACTTGAAGTATCGGCTCAGGAATTCTTCCGCCGTGCCGGTCTTTTCCTTGTCCCCGGGAAGCATGTCGACGCACTTCCCCTTGTTGAAGGGGATGGGAAGGCGGCTGCCAAGCGTCCGCTCGCCTGTGTTGGACACATAGACGGTCGGAAGGGACAGTTCCGTAAACGAGACCCGGGAGCAGGGGACGCAGTTGGCCGGGACCAGCACGAAATCGTCCGCCACATGGGGTATCGCGATCACTTCCGCAAGGAGTTCGCGGATGTCTGCGTCCGGCGCGGCCGGGATGATCACCGGCGTTTCGCCGGTCATCTTCTCCCACACCTTCTCCAGCTGCTCTTCCGTGCCTTCATAGGCGCAGACCGCGATCCTGTGCAGCATGGTCTCTGCCGGTTCTCGGACGGGATCCGTCTCCGGTCCGGAAGCGGGTGCCGCCGCCGGAACCGCGTTCCCGGTCCCGGCCGGCATTCCCGTGCCTTGATTCTTGGCTGCCTTCATGCTACGCACCCTCCCCGGTTCCGCCGGCGGCGTCCGCCGCGACGGCGGGCAGCTCGCCGGAATATTCACCGGCGAGGAACTTGTCGTTCATCGCCTGCTTCCAAGTCAGCTTGCGCTTGGTCGCTTCGCCGTTCATCGTGGTCTCGACGGAGAGACGGAGCGGATTGCAGACCGTTCCGATCGCCTGAGGCCGCCCGGCTGCGGTGCCGTTGCATTCGGTCACGATGGCGATCACGCCCTTGTTCTTGAAGACTTCGAGGAAGTTCTTCACTGCGACCGAGTTGCCGGGATGCTCGAATTCGAGCCCGCACTTCACGCCTTCGGCATCCGGATCGCCGGAATATTCTTCCGTGACGGCGATGGTCGAGGATGTCGCATAGATGGAGACCGCCTTGGCGGATTCCTTGAGCGTGTACTTCCCGGTCATCACCGTGTTCCCGACTTCGCGGGTGGGCTCGGAGACGACGTCTTCGATGTCGATCAGGATGATCTGGGATTTGCGCGGGGTGGCGCAGCCCGCGCCGTCCCCCGCTTTCGGAATGGAAACTTTCGTGTATGCCATGATGATCCAGTTTAGATGGTTAAGCGCCTTCACCGCTCTTGTTGCCGGGAGCGGCCTGTCCGTTTTGCCACTTGGTGGCGTCGGGGGTCTCGGAGACGATGCTGGCGGTCGGGTCGTACCCGTCCGGGACGGCTGCGTAGACCGCTTCGGCGATCTTGAATCCGGTCGCGAGGGAATATTCCCCGAAAACCTTCACGTCGTAGTTCTGCTCCTCGATCTTGACGATGCAGTTCTCGGCGCGGCTGTAGTCCACCAGTTCGACGAAGTTCTCCTTCGGGGTCGCGAAGAGGATGGGGGAGTTGTACATGGACTTCAGCGGGACGAGGCGGAAGTTCGTGAAGCGGATGCTCCCGTCTCCCTCCAGCCCGGTGTACTTGCCGTTGATGGCGAAGTCAGCCCGCTTGTACTTGGTGAGCAGCTGCTCGGAGCAGTGCACCGTCACGATGTGGGCGAACAGGCCGGAGATCGCGTCCACGAAGCCGTCGACGTACTGCAGGAGCGCCGCGTCCGTCATGGCCATGGGGTCCGCTGCGGCCTTGTAGTAGTTGATCTTGCAGGCCGGATCGGTCTTTCCGGCGACAAGGATGGTCTCGAAGCCGTCCATGGAGTCCTTGGCCGCCTTGCCGGCATCGTTGTCCGCGACCACGCCGGCGTCCGTGAACTTGCCCTTGGCGATCATCGAGAGGGTGATGTCGTCCAGCACCTTGGGGAGGATCTGGTTCTCAACTATGTACCGGGTGATCGGCATGTCGGACATGGTCCGTCCCTGCTCGTACAGGTAGAGAAGCCAGCTCTTCAGCACCTCGGCGGGCTGGATGGCCACGTTGATCTTGTGGCGGCGGTAGGGGATGCGGATGGGCGTGAACTTCGCCGCACCCTTGGGCGTCCACTTCGGGGTGAACTGCTGGGAAACCTCCGACATGATCGCCGCACTGGCGATGTAGTCGGTGTTCGACTGGATGCGCGTCATGTGCTGCGCGTCCGGGAATCCGTTGTAGATCCGCTTCGTGAGGATCTCCAGCTTCACCCTCGGCGGCATCACCATCGAGAACTCCTGGTTCAGGTCGGTCACGTCGATGGATGCGTCGCCCAGCGCGGCGAAGCTGTAGGGGTTGGCCGACTCCAGCGCGGCCCGCACGAGGCGGTTGTGCGCGGCGGACATGTTCAATGAAAACATCTTCTGCGGTCTGGCGCTCCCCGCCTTCACGGGCGGGAGGGGCTCCGGTTCGGCGGAAAGGGAGACGACGTCCTCCTGGAGCTTCCGCACCTGATCGGAGAGGGCCATGGTGGCTTCCTCCGTCTTGGCCTGCACGGCGGCGTTGAAGAGGTCCAGGGCGTCGGCCTCCTGTTCAAGGTCGAGGCCTTCAAGCCTGTCCAGGAAGGCCTGTCCGTACTCGTCGAGCACGGCCTTGCGCTCCTGGTCGGAGAGGGAGACCCGGCCGTCCTTGACGTCCAGTTCCTCCTTGCCGAAGAGACGGGCCACCAGACGGCCCATCTTCGAGTTGTTGAGTTGCTTCTTGTTCATCATCAATGAAGTTTATGGTTGTAGTTCTGTGATGGCGGAGAGGGCTTCCACCGTCTCGTCCAGCGTCCGGACGGCATCGGCGAGTCCGAGCGATACGGCATCGGATGCGCGGAACAGTTTTCCGGTCAGAACGCCGTCGGCATCCTTCCGGAGTGACGGGCGTCCGGCGCACACGTCCCGGTGGAACTGCTGCGCGACGGGCGAGAGTTCGTCCATCAGCAGTTCGTAGTTGCCTTTCAGGGCCTCCCGGACCGGGAGGTTCTTGTCGGGGGATTCCCGGGCGTAGACCACGATCTCCCGCGCTCCCGTCTCCGGGTTCGGAGCGGAGGAGTCGACGACCATGGCCACGAGGCCGATGCTCCCCGCTTCGGAGAGCGGGTTGTCCAGGTAAAGCGCGTCGCACTGGGACGCGACCCAGTAGGCGGCGGACCCGCACAGGTCCGCATGCGCGAAGACCGGCTTTCCGGCGGCCCGGAGCAGGCGGATTGCCTCCAGCAGAGGAGGGACCGCCGAGACGCTTCCGCCTCCGGAGTCAATGTCCAGGACGACCCCGGCGACAGTTCCGTCGCCGGCGGCCTCCCGGATTGTTCTGGCTATGAACATCGAGCCCCTGCTCTCGCAGGTCTCGTATTTGGTCATCGTCCCGTGGATCGGGATGACGGCAATGCCCGTCGAATCCCCGGATCCCCACCCGTCCTGCTCCGGCCGGACGGGTGGATCGTCGTCACGGTCCGCCGTCACGAACGGGGTCTTCGACAGGAAGGCGCGGGCAAGGGGAAGCAGCCGCTCGGGGTCCGAGACGAGCCACTTTCCCTGGAGGATGTCGCGCGCGAGAAGATAGGTGTCAGCTTTCATACGTGCCTTTTTCTGATGCAAAGGTACGCGCGGCCATGTACGTGGAAAGGACAAGCCTAAAAGAGGGGGTGGTCCCAGGCGCAGGAGATGCGGACAATCTCCGTCTCCGTGACCGACAGACGCAGCGGGAGGTCTTCGGACCCGCAGATCTCCTCCCTCCCGTCGCAGAAGGTGACCTTGAGCTCCAGTGCGTCCCGGGCGATGTCCGGTGCGGACGAGAGCGTCGCGGACAGCTTCATTGTCGCAAGCCGTCCAGCGTCCTCCTGCTTGTCGCTCCGCTCGATCGTTCCTGTGCCCGGTACGAGCGGAAGCGGAATCCAGATCCCGTCCGCGAGGTCGATGCTCCTGGCTTCGAGTGTCTTGATGATGCGTATCATGGTGTCAGTCCTTTGGTGTCGATCGTCTCGTCGATGTAGTAGGCCTTGCGCAGCAGCCTCCGCTGAATCGCCTCGTAGGTCTGGCAGGAATGCCGGTACGCGCGCTTGTGCAGGGCATCGTAGCAGTCCACCGTGAACAGGCCCCGTGAGACGATGAAGGCGGAGACGACGTCCTTCTTCTGGATCCCCATCCGCTCGCCCTTCAGGTAGTAGGCCGTGAAGTCGAGGTCGAAGAAGGCGGACAGCGCCTTGTTCAGCGCGGAGAGCGACGCTGGGGGATAGTACAGAAAGCGGTCAATCAGCGGCTTCGTGGCCGTGTCATTCGGCAGCTCGATCTTGAAGACCGTCCCGCCCGCCGGCTCCGGGACGGGGCTGTCCGAAGGACGGCAGTGGGCGACCAGCAGTTTCCCCATCCCCGAAGACGTGGACACCTTCCGGAGTCCGTCTCCGGACACCGGAAAGAGGTAGGAAAAGTAGTCCGCCAGCAGCTGCGAGTCCACCCTGAACATCACGTCAAGCATCATTGTCTGCGTTTCCGAAAGGTACGCAGAAATATTCAAATGTGCAACGTTTTAGCACAATAATGAGGATGGTTGTGCCGGAGAGCTTACAGTTTTCGACCTGTTTTCGGGGAGCGAAAAAAATCGCGGCGCAGGTGGGACATACCCATTTTTCCTGGCTACTTTGGCTACTTTGGCTACAAGGTACAAATATGATTGATTTTCAGTAAGTTAAAGAGTAGCCAAAATTTGGCTACTTGGTAGCCGCCTGGCTACTTGAAAATGCGGAAAGTAGCCAGAAGTAGCCGGAAGTAGCCAAATCGGCTACCGGGTATAAAAATATAATCAATTGATTGTCAATACATATTTTCAAAGTAGCCAAAGTAGCCAAAGTAGCCAAGCTTTTTGCGTTCCATTTTCGGAATTGATTGTTTAGAGGCCGTTTATCGGAACAATCGCTGCATGTAAGGTGTCAATAAATTCTGAATAAAAGATAGTTATATATTAAAATCTGCATTTTTCTGATTTTCCGCTTCCAAATCGTTATTTTGCTGCCGAAAAGGCACTAAAAAGGGCGCCGGGAGACCGGCGCCCCTGCCGAAACAGAATAGGCTCTATGTCATTAAAACACTACAATGAAACGGCCATGAGTTCTTCGCCCACCTTGCGGATCGCCTCCTCGATCTTCTTCGCCTGCTTTTCGGAAATGTAGGCGTCGCATGCCTTGTACTGGCGCATCAGCGAGGGATTGATGCCGATGTGCTTGGCGAATTTCGACATGTTGATGTAGTCGAACTCGTCGAAGAAGGAGGCGATGTCGTATTTGTACTCGAATGTCAGGTCCCTGAGTTCCGCGGGCAGCTCCTCCCCGTTGTCCAGATAGCCGGCCTTGATCTCCTCATAGGAATTCAAAAAGTCCGCCTTCATCTCTTCCACGGTCTTTCCCTCCCCGATGATGGTTGTCGCGAGGTCCGGAGTGAAGCATCCGAATCCGTTCCTGTCTTTCTCTATTGCTACAGTGGTTTTCATGTCCTTGCTCTTTTTTGCCGGAGGGCTATTCGCCCTCCAGCTGGTTCAACAATTTCCTCAAAAGTCCCGGTCTTACCTCCTGGCTCCAGTGCCGTTCTATCTGGATCTCGCCGGGATGTCCTTCCTTGCGGTAGATGTCGTGCTTTTTTCCGTTCCGGTAAAGCGACCATCCATGTTCCCTGCCAATTTTTCAATCTCACTCCATTTCATTCGTGCTGTGTTTTAATGACAATGCAAATATATAACAAAAATGCAATATATGCAAGAATTTCATAAATATTCCGCACAGGGGATACGTCATTTCTTCCGACTCCTGAGCCGGATCCCGGTACCGGCGATCCATCGGTTGTACTCGTCCATGTCGGCCGGGTCCCGGCGGATGGCGGTGGCCGTCCGGTTGAACGTGATGTTGATCTGGCGGTTCCGGTACAGGACGCAGAGCATCCCGATGACCGCCTCCTCCCAGCCGGGTTCGAGGTCGAGCGGGACCCGGACGCCGAAGTCCAGCTTCGCGATCCACGCCATCCATTCGTCGGCCGCCCGCCGGAAGAAGCTTCCGTACCGCTCCAGGTAATTCCTTACCTGGTCGTCGTTCCGCAGCAGGTATGACGAATTGTCGAGCATGTCCGCGATCAGTAGGGAAGGTCCTCGCTTCCGGATCCCATCTCGAGCTTCGGATCATCCGGAACCGGCGGCATCTCCGGAAGAGGTGATCCGTACACGGCTCCCGTGGAGACGTTGATGTCCAGGTCGTATGCCGCCTTCAGCTGG
>CABTXO010000003.1 GCA_902488725.1 uncultured Bacteroidales bacterium | reverse complement strand
GGTGGTCTTGCCGCTGCCGTTCGGTCCGCTGAGCAGGACGCAGGCCCCGTCCGCGGCCTCGAAACTGAACGGCCCCGCGACCGGTTCCCGGTAGCCCACGCAGATATTCTCAACTCTAATCATTTGATGTTCAACTATATTCTTGGATAAGGGTGGTACTTGGGTGCCACCCTTGCGGTTGGGTCAGGTACGGCGGACCAGGATCAGCAGGATGATCGGGATGCCGATGAGGGCGAGCGTGCTCCCGACCGGCAGGGGGGCGGGAAAGGCTTGCGAAAGCAGGTCCGCAAGCAATCCCAGCGAGGCGCCGACGAGCAGGGAGGCGGGAATCGCAGTCCGGTGGACCGCGGTGCCCAGCCAGACGCGGGCGATGTGCGGGGAGACGATGCCGACGAAGCCCAGCGGACCGCAGAAGGCCGTCACGCCGCCGGTCAGCAGGCAGGCCCCGAGGAGCACCCGGCTCCGGATCCGCGCAGGGCGGGCTCCCGACAGGGCGGCATATTCATCTCCGAACAGCAGCAGGTCGAGCCGGCGGTGCTGGCTGACGGCCAGCAGGCTGCCGAGCAGCAGCAGACCGGCGAGAAGGGCGACTTCACCCGGTCGGTTGCCGGTGAAGCTGCCGGCCGACCAGCTGTAGAACAGCTTCAGGGCATCCTTGCCGGCGGAGTACTCCAGCACGGAGGTGAAGGCGCTGAACACGAAGCCGAGCATGACGCCGAAGATGAGCAGGGTGGTCGCGTTCCGGATGCGGGCGGAGACGGCGAGGATCAGGAGGGTGGAGAGCAGGGCGCCGAGGAAGGCGGCGGAAACGAGAGTCAGCCCGGCGAAAAGGCCGGACAGACCCGCCAGGCTGCCGAGCAGCAGGGTCGCCACCGCGGCCCCGGTCCCGGCCCCGGCGCTGACGCCCAGGATGTGGGGATCGGCGAGGGGATTCCGGAACACGCTCTGCATCTGGAGGCCTGCCAGCGCCAGGGAAGCCCCTCCCGTCAGTGCCGTCAGCATGCGCGGCAGCCGCAGTTTCAGGAATATGACGGCCTCCGGCCGGCTGAATCCCGCATCCCCCGCCAGCAGGTCCGCCCCCGCCAGCAGCAGCACGGCCAGGAAGAGCAGCAGAATCCGCCGGAGGGTGGCTTTCGGCATGTCGGTCGCCGCTTATTTTTTCAGGAGTTCGTCGATGTGCTCGGCGTGATCGAGGCTGGTGTCGAGGTAGAAGACGATGTCGGGAACGATGCGCAGCTGCTTGGCTACGAGACGTCCCAGTTCACCGCGGTAGGTCTTGAGGTTGTCGTTGAGGATCTGCATGACGGCCTCGGCCTTGGCGGACGGGAAGATGCTGACGTAGGTCTTCGCCAGCGACAGGTCCGGACTGACCCGGACTTCGCTCACGGTGACCAGCGCGCCGTCGAATGCCGCCATGCCTTTCTGCCGGAGGATCTCCGCCATGTCTTTCTGAATTTCCCGTGCAACTTTCAGCTGCCGCGTACTCGCTTGTTTTTCCATGATTTCCGAATATTGGTTTTGTGGTGCTATACGATGTTGATGATGTAGTAGTTCTTCTTGCCGCGCTGGGCAAGGATGTATTTCCCGTCCAGGATGTCCTTTTCGGAGACCTGGTAGTCGGGGTCGGTCACCTTGTCTTTGTCGAGGCTCACGCCGCCTCCAAGAATCATCTTCCGGCATTCGCCCTTGGAAGGGAAGACCTGCGTCTCGACAGCCAGGAAATCCTGGATGCCGCAGGGCAGTTTTGCGGCCGGGACATCGAAGGTCGGGACGCCCCCGAAAACGGCCAGGAAGGTCTTTTCGTCCAGTTTGCGGAGGGCTTCGGAAGTCGAGTTTCCGAACAGCATCCGAGACGCCGCGACCGCGTTGTCATATTCCTCCACCCCGTGGATGAGGCAGGTGATTTCCTTGGCGAGCAACTGCTGGAGGGCCCTGCGGCCCGGGTCCTGCCGGTGCTCCGCGACGGCGGCCTCGATGGCCGGCTGGTCGAGGAGGGTGAAAATCTTGATGTACCGCTCGGCGTCTTCGTCGCTGACATTCAGCCAGAACTGGTAGAATTCGTAAGGGGTCGTCTTTTCGGGGTCGAGCCAGATGTTGCCCTTCTCGGTCTTGCCGAATTTGGTGCCGTCCGCCTTCTTGATCAGGGGAGTGGTCATCGCGAATGCGTCGGTCTTGCCGAGCATCCGCCGGATCAGTTCCACGCCCGTGGTGATGTTGCCCCACTGGTCGCTGCCGCCCAGCTGCAGGCGCACGTTCTTGTGCTCGTAGAGCCAGAGGTAGTCGTAACCCTGCAGGAGCTGGTAGCTGAATTCCGTGAAGGACATGCCTTCGCGGGATTCGGAGGAGAGCCGCTTCTTGACGGAGTCCTTGGCCATCATGTAGTTGACCGTGATGTGCTTGCCCACGTCGCGGATGAAATTCAGGAAGGAATATCCCTTCATCCAGTCGTAGTTGTTCACCAGTTCCGCCTTGTTGGGCGCGTCGGAATCGAAGTCCAGGATCTTGGCCAGCTGGGCCTTGATGCAGGCGATGTTGTGCTGCAGGGTCTCCGCATCCAGCAGGTTCCGCTCGGCAGATTTCATGGAAGGGTCGCCGATCATGCCGGTCGCACCTCCCACGAGGGCGAAGGGCTTGTTGCCGCACTCCTGGAAGTGCTTGAGGATCATGATGCTGACCAGATGTCCGATGTGCAGGGAGTCCGCCGTGGGGTCGATGCCCACGTAGGCTGCCTGCGGGCCTTCCTTGAGTTTCTCTTCCGTTCCGGGCATGATGTCCTGGATCATGCCTCTCCACTTCAATTCTTCAACGAAATTCTTCATCGCATCTTTCTTGTTGTACACGTGCAAATTTAACCAAATTTACTTAATTTTACTTAAATTTGCAGTTTGTAAACGAATTTATAGTCATAACAAACGGAAAACATGAGAAAGAAAATCGTTGCCGGAAACTGGAAGATGAACACGACCCTCCAGGAAGGCGTTGAACTGGCGAAGGCCGTCGAGGCTCAATCTGCAAGGACATCTGATGACGTAGGGCTGATCGTGGCGACCCCTTTCACCCACCTCGCGACTGTCGCCGAGGTCCTGAAGGGCTCCAAGGTGGAACTGTCCGCCCAGAACTGCGCCGACCACGTGAAAGGTGCGTTCACGGGTGAAGTTGCAGCGAACATGCTGGCGTCCGTGGGCTGCAAGTGGACGATTCTCGGTCATTCCGAGCGTCGGCAGTACTACGGTGAGACCGATGCGAAACTGGTCGAGAAGGTCAAACTCGCTTTGGCGGAAGGCCTCGGGGTCATCCTCTGCGTCGGGGAGAACCTGGAGCAGCGGGAGGCCGGGAAGCATTTCGAAGTGGTGACGGAGCAGATCCAGCATGTGCTCTACCAGTTCACGGCGGCGGACATGGCCAAGATCGTGGTCGCCTACGAGCCGGTCTGGGCCATCGGTACCGGCAAGACGGCCACGTCGGAGCAGGCCGAGGAGATCCATGCGTGCATCCGGAAGGTGCTTGCCGACAAGTTCGGCGCCCGGGTTGCCGAAGACACGACCATCCTCTACGGCGGCAGCTGCAAGCCTTCCAATGCGAAGGAACTGTTCGCCCAGCCCGACATCGACGGCGGCCTCATTGGCGGCGCCTCTCTCAAGGCGGAGGACTTCATCGCAATCGCGCTGTCGTTCTAAGCGCTTCGCCGCTTGGAACGACTTCAGCGGCTCCGTCGCTTTCATATCCCCCGTTGCCCCCGGGGGCATCTTCCCGAAGCCTGCGGCTGCGGGCCTTGCACAAATCGTGAGGGGCCGGACAAGTCCGGCGGTCTTGAAGGATCAGTTGCAAAAGTAGTTGTCTGCCCCGACTGGTCCGGGGCTTGGTGTATGAAGCATCTGCCGGATCGGAATATGCTTCCTGTGCCAGTTCTGGCACAGGAAGCATATTCTTCGTCGAGGGCAGCAGATGCATCGCGCCATACTGCTGCGCAGGTACGTCTTCAGGTGAAAGATTCGTCAGTCAATTTCGGTTTCAACTTAGAATTCACCTTCTTGTCATTGTGCAGTCGGAAATCAGCTAGTACTTGTTGAGGGGACGGCCGGCGGTCATGTTGTGGACCTTCTTGCGGACGTCCTCCAGGACGGCCTGGTAGGCTTCCTTGCCCTCTTCGGACACCCCGTTCACGTAGTCGGCGTGGGTGGCGACGGCAGAAAGCACCGTGTCGATCAGTTCGACCATGTCCACCATGTCCTTCTCCACGAAGCCGCGGGAGGTGACGGCCGGCGTGCCGACCCGCAGACCGGAGGTTTTGAACGGGGAACGGCTGTCGAACGGAACCATGTTCTTGTTGACCGTGATGGCCGCATTCTCTAGTTCCTTCTCCGCCATTCTGCCGGTCACTTCGGGGAATTTGGTGCGGAGGTCGATCAGCATCAGGTGATTGTCGGTACCGCCGGAAACGACCTTGTAGCCCCTTGCGACGAATTCCTTCGCCATGGCCCGTGCGTTGGCCATCACCTGCTTCTGGTAGGCGACGAATTCAGGCTGGGAGGCCTCGTAGAAGGCCACGGCCTTGGATGCGATCACATGCTCGAGGGGGCCGCCCTGCACGCCGGGGAACACGCTGGAGTTGAGGATCGCGCTCATCTTCTTGATTTCGCCCTTCGGCGTCTTGAGACCCCAGGGGTTGTCGAAATCCTTGCCCATCAGGATGATGCCGCCGCGCGGTCCGCGCAGGGTCTTGTGGGTCGTGGACGTGACGATGTGGGCATATTTCACCGGGTTCTTCAGCAGCCGGGCGGCGATGAGACCCGCCGTGTGGGCCATGTCGATCAAGAGGATGGCGCCGACCTTGTCCGCGATGGCGCGCATGCGCTCGTAGTCCCATTCGCGGGAATAGGCGGAAGCGCCTCCGATGATCAGCTTCGGCTTGCATTCCAGCGCGGTCTGCTCCATCTTGTCGTAGTCGATGGTGCCGGTTTCGGGGTTCAGTCCGTAGGCGACGGCGTTGTAGAGGATGCCGGACGCATTCACGGGGGAGCCGTGGGTCAGGTGACCGCCCTGGGAAAGGTCGAGTCCCATGAAGGTGTCGCCGGGCTTCAGGCAGGCCATCTCGACGGCCAGGTTGGCCTGGGCGCCGGAGTGCGGCTGCACGTTGGCATATTCGGCATCGTACAATTTGCAGAGACGGTCGATGGCCAGCTGCTCGATCTGGTCCACCACTTCGCAGCCGCCGTAGTACCGCTTGCCCGGGTATCCTTCCGCATACTTGTTGGTGCAGATGGAACCCATGGCTTCCAGCACCTGGTCGGAGACATAGTTTTCCGAGGCAATCAATTCCAGTCCGGAAGACTGGCGTTCTTTTTCTTTCTTAATCAGATCAAAAATCTGAAGATCTTGTTTCATATCGTTAATATTTATGGGTTTCCGGTAATCGGCCGATTCGGTCCTCAAATATAAGATTAAAAAACCATTTTTGCTAAATTTGACGCAGAAATGCGAAAAGCGATGAAAGACCGCAAATTATTGAACCTCGAACTGGGCCGGGTAACCGCAGAGGAATACCGCGTGCTTCCCGAATCCGGCATCGCCGTCGTACTCGACAACGTGCGCAGCGCCTACAACGTCGGCTCCGCCTTCCGGACCTGCGATGCCTTCCAGGTGGACCGGGTCTTCCTCTGCGGCATCTGCGCCGTGCCTCCGTCCGCCGAAATCCGCAAGACCGCCCTCGGCGCCGAGGAAAGTGTCGCCTGGGAATATGCTGAAAGCACCTTGGAGGCCGTCCAAGCCCTGCGCGCCCAGGGGTTCACCATCGTGAGCGTGGAACAGACCGTCCGGGCCGTGTCGCTGGAAAAATTCCGGCCGGAGCCGTGGAACCCTGCGGACGGGACGGGGAGAAAATATGCCTTGATCTTCGGCAACGAAGTGGACGGAGTGGCCCAGGAAGTGGTGGACGCTTCGGATTTCTCGCTGGAGATACCTCAGTTCGGGACCAAACATTCTCTGAACGTCTCCGTGAGCGTCGGCGTCGTGCTCTGGCAGTTCCGGTCTACCGCACCAGCCATTCCAGGAACTCGTCCGCACGGGAACGGCTGACCGTCAGGTCGGGGGAGGGCTGAATGTTTCGGGACAGCTTGAGGGCAGGGGAGATGCGCAGCCTGCCTCCCAGCAGTTTGGTGATGCTGTCCACCGCATCCTTGGCGACGATGCAGCTCCGGGAAATCTTGAAGAAGCGCTCGGGGTCCAGCTCCGCGAGGATGGTGTCCAGGGAGGCGTCCACGATGTAGGCGGTGCCGTCCCGGGTGACCACGTGGTTCGCCTTGTCTTCGGAGAAGAAGAGTGCCGCGTCCGCCGTCTTCACCGGCACGATCCGGTCGTTGAAATGCACCAGGAAGCGTTCTTTGAACACCGGCCCGGACGGATTGTGCGACAAGGCCCCCAGCAGGGCATCCACATCCAGTTCCCGGCTGCTCTTCCGGCAGCGTTCCACCGCCCGGTTCAGGTCCATCGGGTCGATGGGTTTCAGCAGATAATCGACCGAACCTGCTTCGAAGGCCTTGATCGCATAACCGTCGTAGGCCGTTGTCATCACCACATGCGCATGGACCGGTACCCGCCGGAAGATTTCGAAGCATTCCCCGTCGGACAACTCCACGTCCATGAATATCGCGTCTGCCTGGTGGGCGGGGTCTGAGAGCCAGGCGACGGACTCTTTCACGGAGCCGCATTCCCCGACCACTTCGAGGTCCGGGAAATGGGTCGCCAGCATCTTTTTCAGGCTGTCGCGGGCCATCAGTTCGTCTTCGATGATCAACACTTTCATATCAGAGCAGGGGCAGTTGAACCAGGTACTCCGAATCGGTTTCCCGGACATCGATCGTCCGGCCGCCCCGATCCAGATACTGCTGGCGGATGTATTTCAGGCCGAGCCCGCTGGAAGCAGGCTTTGTGACCCTTGGAATGAGGTTGTTGGTGACCGTCAGGGATTCCCCGTCGGACTGGATGCGGATGGACAGGGGCTTCTCCAGCGTCACCGCATTGTGCTTCGTCGCGTTTTCAATCAGCAGCTGGACCGAGCAGGGGACCACATGGCGGGACAAGTCCGTTTCGGGGACATCCACCGTGACCTGGAATCCCGACTGGAAACGGACCTTCAGCAGGTCGGTGTACATCCCCACATAGGTCAGTTCGTCCCGGAGGGTCACCACCGGTTCCTTTTCGGTTTTGAGCATGTACCGGTAGATGCCGGCGAGTTTATGAATATAGGTGCTGGCCTCTCCGTCCTTCCCGTCCAGCACGAGGGCATCCAGAATATTCAGCGAATTGAAGAGGAAGTGTGGATTGACCTGCTGCTTGAGGTTGAGGTACTGGAACTTGGCGAGGTTCGCCCGGTCCCGTTCCACTTCGGCGTTGCGGCGTGCGGACACGGCATAGTCGATCATGTAGGTGACGGAATAAATCATCATCTCGAAGATCAGGGCGACCAGGAAGAGTTCGACCAGACGGTCCGGCGTGAGCCGCAGGGGCAGGTGGAAGGGAATGCCGATGGCCACGACGAAGGCCGCGAGCATCGACACCACCACGATGAACAGAATCGTGAACAGGAATTTGTCCGTCGTGGTCAAGGTGTGGCTGTTCTTCCGGTAGTAGGCGAGGAAGAGGATCGACAGCCCGATCATCGAGAACATCAGGACGGTGTTCCGGCCGAAAGCCGAAATCGACTCCCCGATGGAACCCCCTGAAAAGGCATCCGAGCCGAAGATGACGAAAATCAGGATGCGGGCGAAAAGCACCGCCGCAATCGCGACCACCAGCCAGCGGGTCTCGCCGGCCGATTTCACGGGTTCTCCGTTGCGGTCGGTGTAGACCCGAATGAAATACACCAGCCCCCAACCCATCAGTTCGGTCGTCAGGAAGGTCGAAATGGCCGGAGAGAAGAGGGGATGACTGACCAGCATGTTCACCAGCGGCAGAATCCCGTTGCCCAGCAGGTAGCCGAGCACGTTCACGAGGATGATGGAAATGGCCGTGAATTCCACGCCTTTCCGGTATTTCAGGCAGAGTACCAGGGAAAGCGCCATGGTCAGCAGGGTGAGGATGAGTTCGTCGCTGACACCCCAAACCCTGCACAGGACGGCAAGCGTTCCGTGCAGAAGGGCGAAACCATGGACGATCAGCGCGTCGGAGAACCTCTTCATGGGGACTAAATTAAAAATTCCGTCCCGATTTTCCTACAGTTCGTCCCGCTTTTCTGCCCGTTCGTCCTTCATTATTTTAATTATTATACCGATTCACGTAATTTTGAAACGATTGAATGCACTGAAACAGTAACATTTCGACACAAAAATGCAGAAAAAAGACCTCTCCTTCCGGCAGTTGTGGAACCTGAGCTTCGGCTTTTTCGGGGTTCAGATCGCCTATGCGCTGCAAAGCGCCAGCATCTCCCGGATTTTTGCCACGCTCGGAGCCGATCCGCATCAGCTGAGTTTCTTCTGGGTCCTGCCCCCGCTCATGGGCATGGTCGTCCAGCCCTTGATCGGCAAGTGGTCCGACAGGACCTGGTGCCGCCTGGGGCGTCGCAAGCCCTATCTGCTGGCCGGCGCCCTCGTGGCCGTGCTCGTCATGATTCTCCTGCCGAACGCCGGCAGCCTGAAACTGACCACCGCCTGTCTCTTCCTGGGATTGAATGCGGCGATGTGGTTCGGGCTGTTCTCCCTCATATTCCTGGACACCTCCATCAACGTGGCGATGCAGCCGTTCAAGATGATGGTGGGGGACATGGTAAGCGAACGGCAGAAGGCGAAGGCCTATTCCATCCAGTCGCTGCTGTGCAACGCGGGCAGCCTGGCGGGCTACCTCTTTCCAATTTTTTTCACCTGGGTCGGCATCGCGAACACGGCACCCGAGGGCGTGGTCCCCGATTCCGTCATCTGGAGCTTCTACTGCGGGGCCGCCGTCCTGATCCTCTGCGTGCTCTACACCTTCTTGAAGGTCAAGGAATTCAATCCGCAGGAATATGCCGACTTCCACGGGGTGGATCTCCGCGCGGACGAGGAGGGCGGGAAATCCGGATTCCTCCAGCTGCTGGCCCGTGCCCCGCGGACTTTCTGGACGGTCGGGCTCGTGCAGTTCTTCTGCTGGTCGGCCTTCCTGTTCATGTGGACCTACACCAACGGAGCCGTGGCCGCCAACTGCTGGCACACCACCGACGTGGTCTCCGCAGGCTACCAGGCCGCCGGCAACTGGGTCGGCGTCCTCTTTGCCGTGCAGGCAGTGGGTTCCATCCTCTGGGCGATTGTCATTCCGCGCTTCAAGTCCCTCAAGACCGCCTATGTCGTGAGCCTCCTGATCGGTGCGGCCGGTTTCATCTCGGTCTATTTCGTGCACGACCGCTACGTCCTCTTCGGCTCCTACTTCCTCATCGGAGCGGCCTGGGCCGCCATGCTGGCCCTGCCTTTCACCCTCATCACGAACTCGCTGAAGGGTGAGCATCTGGGAACGTACCTGGGCCTGTTCAACGGGACCATCTGCCTGCCGCAGATCATCGCCGCCCTGCTCGGCGGGCTGCTGCTCAAGCTGGTGGGCGGATCGCAGGCGATGATGCTCGTCCTGGCAGGCATCGCGCTAGTGTGCGGCGCCTTCAGCGTCTATTTCGTGAAGGAAAAGTCCCGTGAAGATTCGCATCCAATCTAATCTGCATATATGAATATTCCAACAAACAATTTTCAAATGAAAAGGATTATAACCGCTGTGGCGACGCTGCTTTTCGGGCTCGCCGCCACGACCGTATCCGCCCGGAGCGGGTATCAGATCAAGGGCGTTGTAGTCGATGCCGCCGGTCCGGTCATCGGGGCCACTGTCATGGAACAGGGAACCACGAACGGTACCTCCACCGGAATTGACGGAGACTACATCCTCACCGTTTCCAGCCCCGACGCGATGGTGGAAGTCAGCTGCATCGGGTACGTTTCGCAAACCTTCCGGGCATCCGCCGTCCCGGCCAGCATCACGTTGGCGGAAGACACCCAGATGCTTGCCGACGTCGTGGTCATCGGCTACGGCACCGTGAAGAAGGAAGACATGACCGGTTCCATTACTGCGATCAAGGCTGAGGAATTGAACCGGGGTGCCGTCGTATCCACGCAAGACATGCTGAAAGGAAAAGTCGCAGGTCTTCAGGTGATTCCCGGCGATGGCGGTCCGGGTTCCGGTTCTACGCTGCGCCTCCGTGGTTCCGCCTCCTTGAATGCTTCCAATGATCCGCTCGTCGTCATCGACGGTGTTCCGATCGCCTCAGACGGTGGAGCCGGCATGTCCAATCCGCTGGAGTCACTCAATCCGAACGACATCGAGAGCTTCACTGTGCTGAAGGATGCCTCCTCTGCTGCGATCTACGGGTCGCGTGCATCCAATGGCGTCATCATCATTACAACCAAGAAGGGAACCGGCAATCGCCCGCAGGTCTCTTACAATGGAAGTGTGAGTGTCCAGCAGAACACCAAAAGAATTCCTTCGATGCAGCCGTCCGCATACAGGGCTTACGTTGACGAAATCTACCCGGTCGGTACAGCTCGGGGCGATGCCATGCGCGCCCTGATGGGAAACGCAGAAACGGACTGGCAGAAGTTGATCTTCCGCACCGCCATTTCCCACGACCACAACATCAGTGTGTACGGCAATGTCAAGAACAAAATGCCGTATCGTGCTTCCTTCGGCTACACCGGTCAGCAGGGAACCCTCAAGACCTCCCGCTATGACAGGGGAACGATTGACTTGAGTGTCAACCCCAAGTTCCTGGATGAACATTTGACGCTCAATCTGAACGCGAAAGGCGTCTATACCCATTCCGTTTGGGCGGACGGCGGGGCCGTGGGAAATGCCGCATTCTACAATCCGACGGTGGATCCGTACTGGAGAAATGCAGACGGTTCGGTTGACAGCAAGACGACCAACGGGTTCTGGAACTATGGTACCGGTCGTGGGGATGAATTCATTCCCAACAATCTGGCAGGTGTCGGCCCGCTTTCCCAACTCTTTGATGCAGTAAATTACGGAGATACCAAGCGTTTCATCGGCAACGCACAGTTCGACTACAAGATTCATGGGTTCGAGGCCCTCCGCATCAACCTGAACCTTGGGACGGACATATCTTATTCTGATGGCAATAAAGGTGTTAACCCCGGTTCCTTCCAGGCTTTTCAAGACACGGAAAACCCGAGAATCGGACAATATTCGAAATGGTCCAACCTGCGCAGCAACCAAGTGCTGGAACTGTACGCCAATTTCAACAAGGAATTCGGAATTCACCGTGTAGATGCCATGGCGGGATATTCCTGGCAGCATTTTTACGGGCAGGACCGCTCCATCTCCTATTTCAATGGCACAGATGACATCAAGTTGAACCCGGGAGAAACCGCGGATTCACGGTATCCGTTCAACAAATGGGAGACCTATCTTGTTTCTTTCTACGGCCGTCTGAACTATTCGATTGCGAGCAAGTATCTCTTTACTTTTACGCTTCGTGACGATGCCTCTTCCCGCTTCTCTCCCAAGACCCGGTGGGGATTGTTCCCTTCCGCTGCTTTCGCTTGGAACATCGAAGAAGAAGGCTTCCTGAAATCTGTCAGTGGCCTTTCCGCTTTGAAACTCCGATTGAGCTGGGGTAAAACCGGTCAGCAGGAAATCGGAGCCAGTTATCCGTATCTGGCGCGCTACACGACTTCGACGGACCCTTACCATCGTTTCAACATGGGGTCGGCCGGACTTGTGTACTACTTGTCTCCGGGTGCTTATGATCCCGACATTCGTTGGGAAACGACCACGACCTACAATACCGGTCTATCTGGGGTCTTTTCGGTGACCGGTTGACGGGGACAATTGATCTCTATCGCAGGGATACGGATGATCTCCTGAACAGCGTCATTACCCCGATGGGAGCAAACTTTGGCAATACAGTCCTCACCAACATCGGTTCCATGCGCAATCAAGGTGTGGAATTTTCTCTCAACACCATCCTGGTCGAGACACAGGACATGTCGCTTGCGCTCGGGATGAACGGGACTTTCCAGCAGACGGAGTTTACGAAACTGAACAACACCGATGACCCGAACTATTATGTTCAGGCGGCCAATTCCGGCATTTCCCGGGGAACCGGCAACAACATTGCGCGTCAGATGGTGGGATGGGCTCCTTACACATTCTGCCTTTTCAAGCAAGTCTACGATGCGGACGGAGCACCGATCCAGAATGCGTTCGTCGATCTCAATGAAGACGGGGTCATTTCCCAGGCCGACCGGTACATGACAGGCAAGAGTCCGAATCCTGATTTCTTCTTCGGCTTGCATCTGAAACTCTCCTACAAGAATTGGGATTTCGGGCTGAACGGCCATGGCTCTGTGGGAAACTACGTATTCAACGATCTCCAGGGGGCGAATTCCTCGACTTTTGTCGACCTGAACGTGGGTTCTCTGCCCAATTGTCTGGAGTCTGTCAAGAAATTCGGCTTTGAACTGGCCAACAGCACCGAACAGTACTATTCAGACGTGTTCCTTGAGAATGCCTCTTTCTTTCGACTGGATGATGTCAACTTGGGCTACACCTTCCGCAGCATCGGCAACTGGAAGAACGCCAACCTGCGTCTCGGATTCACTGCGCAGAATTTGTTCGTGCTGACGCAATATAGTGGAATCGATCCCGAACTTCCGGGAGTGAACGGTATCGATGGTTCGATTTGGCCGCGTCCCCGGACATATTCTTTCCGCGTCAACTTCAACTTTTAGGAGGAACGATCATGAAAAACCTTATCAGAACAATTGCGATACTTTTTGCCGGGGTCTCTGTTGCTACGGCTTGTGTCAAAGATCTCAACACAGTTCCGCTCAATCCCTATGATGCCGTTTCGGAGACCGTCTACGGCACGGATGAAGCTGGATATGTGTCTGGACTGTCCAGAATCTACTTCCAGTTTGTTTCCTGCGATTTGACGGATCTTCAACTCTCGGACGGAGGTGCTTCCGAACTCGTACGGGCATACTGGTCCGTCAATGAAATGTCCACGGACGAAGGGAAATGCGCCTGGTCCAACGACCCATGGGTGTACGCTGTGAACACCAACACCTGGTCTGATGCCGACAACGATGCCACGTATGCGATCTATGTCCGCACCATGCAAGGGATTGCGTTCGCCAATGAATATCTCCGGCAGACCTCGGCCGACAAGCTTTCTGCCAGAGGCGTTAACGCTGAACTTTCCTCCAAAATAGACGGCTTCCGCGCCGAGGTTCGCTTCCTGCGCGCCTATCTCTACTGGATGGCCATGGACACCTTTGGAGATGTGCCTTTCACCACGGAAGATTCTCCTTTCGGAGGCGGCATCAATCCCAAACAGGCCGCACGGGCAGACGTGTTCAAGTTCTGCGTCTCGGAACTGGAGGAACTGGCTGGGGACGGCAGCGCAATGCCTGCTGCGAAGTCCAACTATCCGCGTGCGGATAAAGGGTCCGTGCTCGGTCTGCTGGCCCGTCTGTATTTGAATGCAGAAGTGTATTCCGGTACTGCGATGTGGAATGAAGCCAAGCAGACCTGCGAGCGGATCTTCGGCTTGGGATATGCAGCCTCCCCCGTGTATTCCGATCTATTCCGCGGCGACAACGGTGAGAACGCATCGGCGCGGGGAGAATTCCTTTGGGCGCTTCCGTATGATGCCGAGGACACGCAGTCTTGGGGCGGCTCCACCTACATGAATTTTGCCGCAATCAATGCTGACGTAGATGCCCCGTTGCACATCAACGGCGTCAATAACGGCTGGGGCGGCATCCGGACCACCTATGAGTTTGCGCAAATGTTTTTTGATGTAGCCAACCCGGACTATTCGACCGGCACCTATGACTGCAAGGATAAGCGTGGGCAGTTGTTCCGCATCAGCGGCAGAACGGAGTCCATGAAGGATGCCATGGATGTGTTCCTGAACGGTTGGTCCGTACTCAAGTTCAACAACATTCCCCACGACAAGACCGCAGAGGAATATGCTGAAATGTCGGGTACCAAAGGTTTCAGCGACATCGATTTTCCGATGATCCGTCTGGGCGAAATCTATCTGATATATGCGGAAGCATGTCTGAACACCAATCATGTGGCGGATGCCCTGCCGTATTTGAAAATATTGGCCGATCGCGCCGGAATCGAAGCTCCTGCGACTGTCACCAAGGACTTCCTGGTGGCGGAACGCGCACGCGAACTCTTCTGGGAAGGGCATCGCCGTACGGACCTGATCCGTTGGGGGTTGTTCAATTCCGGTAGTTTCCTCTGGCCTTTCAAGGGCGGTCCCTATGCCGGACAAGGATTTGATGCGCATTTGAACATCTTCGCCATTCCGGCTTCCGAATTGGCCTCCAATACCGAGCTCGTACAAAATCCGGGTTATGGCGCCTAACATTTTAGAGATTCACAATATGAAAATCACGAAATATATCATTGCAGTTGCCGCGGCATTAGGTCTGTTTTCCGCCTGCGTGAAAGAAGACATCACTAGGATCCTGCCTTCCGGCGAGATTGTAGCACCTGTGCTCAAGAATCTCCCTGATGAGATTACCGTGACACCGGAGAACATGGGTGACAAGGTTACGTTCAACTGGTCTGCCGCCGACTACGGTGTCAAGACCCAAGTCAACTACTCGATTGTAGCGGTGGTCGGAAACGACACCATCCCGCTGTACACGGGCATCAACGCCCTGTCTTCTACGCAGACATTGGAAGCGCTCAACCAGCGGTTCATCACACCTGCCGATGCCGGCGGACTCGGACTTACCGCCGGTCAGACGACCCCGGTAACCTTCTTGGTCGGCTCTATGATTGGCAACGGTTTTCCTGTGAAATATTCCAACGGATCGACTGTGAAGGTGACTCCCGTCGAAGCGGAGCGTGAATATCCGATGATCTATGTCATCGGAAACTTCAACGGCTGGAAAGATGGCAGAGAGAACCTTTCCGAACTTTTCGACTTCAATGCTGACGGCGAGACTTACAGCGGCTTGATCGGGTTTGATGGAAAGGCTGCCGATGGATTCAAGATCAGAGGAACCGAAAACGGGTGGGACGACAAATCCAACTGGGGATTCGGTGACGTTGTGCCGGAACCCGAGGCTGCAACCGCTCAGCTTGTCTGTGCCGGCTCTTCTTCAGACATGAAGATCTATGCCAGGAATTTCTACCTGTTTACCTTCAATACCTCCAAATCGTTCTTGACGGTTGTCAAATCATTCGACCAGATCGGCATCGTCGGCAGTGCGATCGGCTCCTGGGACAATGATGTGGTCATGAACTATCATCCGCTTACCCAGAAATTCTTTGCGGATGTCACCCTTGTCGAAGGTCAAATGAAGTTCCGTTTCGACGGCAACTGGGCTACGCCTGCCATCGGACTTGCAGCGGACGCCACGGCCCCTGTCACATCCGGTAAGGTTGTCATCGATGGCAGTTCGAAGGATATCAAGGTCCCGGCGGGGAATTTCCGGATCTATCTGAACATGAATGATCCTGACAACATCACTTTCTCGCTGAACGCAAAGGATTACGGTACGGATCCCGGCGTTCCTGCACAACCCGACCCGAAACCGGCCGCCTGGTCCCTCATCGGCACCATCGGCGGCACCAATTGGGACACCGACACCGACCTGACCAATGCGGGCGAAGACATCTGGGTGGTGCGCAACGTCGCACTGACGGCCAGTGACGAGTTCAAGATCCGTGCGGACCACAAGTGGGACGAAGCCTACGGCGGACCGGAAGAGAATGCGCAGAGCACGATCGATCCCGGCAATCCGTACGGTGTCTTCAAGCCGACCCTCGGAACCGCTTTCGAGGCGAAGGACAAGAACATCGCCGTCGGCGTGGCCGGCAACTACGATGTGACCTTCGACTATGCCGCGAAGACCATCCTGATTGAAGAGCACAGGGAGTTCCCGGCACAACTCTACATGATCGGTGATGAATTCTCCGCTTGGAATTGGAATGATCCCGGTGTGGTTGAAATGACGCCCGTCCTCCACAATCCGGATTGGGGTGCCAATGCCCCCGGCCAGTTCTGGACCGTCCGCTACTTCACGGCGGGCAAGGGCTTCAAGTTCTGCGCAGTGAAGGCCTGGAACGGCGACTTCAACAGCCTCACCACCAACGACGGCTTCACGGTGGTCAACAACAACTGCACCGTCGCGGAAGATGGTTTCTACCTGGTCCACATCGACCTGAAGAACAGCATCCTCCATGTCGAGCCTGCCCGCGTCTATGGCATGGGCGACTGCTTTGGCGGCTGGGATGCCGAGAAAGAATCCGCCCTGTTCAAAACGGAAGGCAAGGCCCTCAAGGCCACCATTGCCGCCGACGGAGAACTCCGGATGTTCGTAGCATCCAGGATCGCCACTTCCGAATGGTGGACCCGTGAGTTCATCGTCCTGGACGGCAAGATCGCCTACCGCGGCAACGGCGGTGACCAGCAGCGCGTCAAGTGCACGGCCGGACAGGTCGTGACCCTGGATCCGAACGCGGGAACCGGCAGCATCCAATAGCAAAAACTTTTCTATCTTTGGACTGAAGGCCCTGACCGGCCTTCAGTCCGCAAATGTAAACCGAACACGTATGCGAAGCCTCAGATACATCCTGCTGGTCGTCCTCCCGATGCTGGTCCTGACCTATTCCTGCCGCAAGGACAATCCTGTCAACGGGGGAGAGGAGAACACAAACATCACCGTACCTTCAGAAGTCGAATGGGACGGAACCAAGCGTGCCGACATCACCTACCAGCTGCTGGTCTATTCCTTCGCAGACAGCAACGGCGACGGGATCGGCGACTTCAAGGGTATTCAGGACCATCTGGATTACCTGGATGCGCTCGGGGTGACCGGGTTCTGGCTCTCTCCCATCCACCCTGCCATGTCCTATCACGGTTACGATGTCACGGACTACACGGCCGTGAATCCGCAGTACGGGACGGATGCGGACCTCTCGGCCCTCATTTCCGCCGCCCATGCGAAGGGAATCCGGATCTATCTGGACTATGTGCTCAACCATGCCGGCCGTGAGCATCCCTGGTTCCAGGATGCGGCGAAGAACACCGCCAGCCCCTACCGGGACTGCTTCCTGTTCAGTACGGATCCGGCCGCAGACATCGCCGCCGGGAAATTCCCGATGATCGAGAAGACGGGTTACGACGCAGGACAGTGGTTCACGGTGCCGGGCGGTCCGGGACTCGGCGCGAAGGGACTGTACAAATTCCATCTGGACTGGACCAATCCCAACGCTCCGCGCATCACGGTGACGGTCGGGAAGGGCTCCGCACAGGTGACCAACCCTTCCACCGCCGTTCAGAAATACCTGTATTTCGGAGCGGACAAACTCTTCCGCTTCTACCAGGACCCGGCCAATGCCAACTATTTCGACATCACGGTCGACTTGGACACGGACTGGGGCTTCCTGATCCGCACCTCTGCGACAAGCTGGGATGCCGGGACCAAGTGGGGCGCTTCGACGGGCAACCAGCTGATCACCCTGGGGACCGCCAAGCCCCTGAACAGTTCCGAAGCCAAGGACATCACCTTCGGCAAGCCGGAGATGTTCCATTCCCATTTCTGGACGGACTGGTTCGTGGACTGGAACTACGGGGCAGCCTCCACTTCCGAAACCTCCCATGCCTTCAAGGCCCTTGCCTCCTCAGCGGACAAGTGGCTGAAGATGGGCGTGGACGGATTCCGCCTGGATGCCGTCAAGCACATCTACCACAATGCGTCCTCGGACGAAAATCCGACCTTCCTGAAGAAATGGTATGACCGCTGCAACCAGACCTATCAGTCAGTCAGTCACCCAGTTTCCGTTTCCCGCAGCGACATCTACATGGTCGGGGAGCAATTTTCCGAAGCCCGCGATGTGGCGCCCTACTACAAAGGGCTGCCCGCCTTCTTCGAATTCTCCTTCTGGTGGCGGCTGAAAGATGCCCTCAACAATGGCAAGGGCAGTTCTTTCGCAAAGAATCTCCTCAGTTATGAAGCCCTCTACAAGCCCTATCGCGCGAATGCCATCGAAGCCACCAAGCTGACGAACCACGACGAAGACCGCGCGGCCTCCGACCTGGGCAGGAGCCTTCCCCGGATGAAGCAGGCCGCCGCCGTCCTGATGACTGCTCCGGGCGAGCCGTACATCTACCAGGGCGAGGAACTCGGCTACTGGGGCACGAAAGCCAACGGGGATGAATATGTCCGTACGCCGATCAAGTGGACCAAAACGGGAAAAATCGCAGACGGAAAGCTGAGCGGCAAGGTGGACGGCGGCATGCTGACCACCGCCATTTCCGTCGAAGCACAGTCCGCCGACAAGGAATCCCTCCTGACCTCCTACCGCCGTTTCACGACCCTACGCAACGCCTACCGTGCGCTGGCGGAAGGAACCCTGTCCGAGCATCCGGTCTACAATGCGGCGAACAACCGGTTCACCTCGCTGGCATGCTGGTACATGACCGGTCCCGACGGTTCCAAGATGCTGGTCGCCCACAACTTCGGCACGACCGTGCTGACGTTGAATTTCGATGACGACCTCTCCAAGCCGGTCGCCCGGCTCGGGACGGTGGTCGTCGAGAAGAAGGAGTCTTCCTTCCAGCTGCTGCTGGGAGCCAACTCCTCTGCCGTTTTCTCCCTATAATGCTGACAAGGGTGGTACCAAAGTGCCACCCTTGTTCCGCCAGAGTGTTGATTGTGAATATGTTGAATAAGGTTTTTTTGACGGTGTCTCTGTTGCTGTCCCTCTCTGCCTGCGGGGACAAGGGCAGAGTGAAGGAGGAGCCTCCGGTTCCCGGACCCCGCGCTTTTGCCTGCGGCGCAGACATCAGCTGGGTCTCCGAGATGGAGGCCGGCGGTGTGAAGTTTCGGATGGCCGACGGAAGCGAAGCGAACATATTCAAGGTCCTGAACGAAAGCGGAGTGAACGCCATCCGCCTGCGCGTCTGGGTGAATCCGGTCGGGGGCCGATGGAGCGGGAAGGAGGACGTGGTCGCGCTCGCCAAGCGTGCGGATGCCGCCGGCATGGCGGTCATGATCGACTTCCACTATTCCGACCTGTTTGCGGATCCTCAGCGACAAATTCCGCCCGCAGCCTGGCGGGCCTTTGACCTGGCCCGGCTGCAGAGGGCGGTCTCGGAGCACACGACCGAAGTGTTGACGGCGCTGAAATCGGCGGGGGGGACCCCCCACGGGGGGGGAGGCGGGGGCTTTACCTCGGGCCCCGACACCCGGCCCTTTCCTTTTCAAGGTATTTCTCCTGCCCCAGCCCCCAGAGTAGCTGGGATTGCAGGCCCCCGCCATGACACTCAGCTAGCTTTTATATAT
>CABTXO010000002.1 GCA_902488725.1 uncultured Bacteroidales bacterium | reverse complement strand
TGAATATGCCTTCGCAGGTGGCGGCGGAAAATTCCACCTGCCGCGCGCCAATCTCCTCCTGGCTACCGAGGCCACCTTCGGGTGGCGGCGGAAAAACTGTTCTTGTGCAAGCATGTCATCTCGTGTCAGCAAGGCAAAGTTAAAACCCGCTCACAAAAAGGGATAGTCGTACTTTATCGAATGCTTACATTTTTGTATTCAGTCGGTTAAAAAACATACAGGGGCGAAAACCTTGTCGGCAATCGCTCCTGTAAGTCGGAATTGTCTCGGATCAGGAAATATCTCTGATCCGTGTCGTGTTCACGGTTTCACGCCCGTTGCTTGTCAATCTGTGTATGTCGGCGGGTAGGCCGGGACATCGTTCTTCGTGATCGTCACGCCGCTGGTCGGAGCCCAAGGAGCGTAGTCGGAACCGCTTACATAAGAAACTGATCTACCAAGTCCCGTTGCCGTACTCGTAAATACGGGGAGTGGACTGAGCTCGCTGTACCGGCGGATGTTGAAAAACATGCAACCGCCATAGCCCTGATTCAAAACCGCAGTAGCATTATTCTTGATCCTAAGTCTTTGACTTGCAGTATAAGTAGATCCGAGTTGAATTGCCGTCGGCATCCAGCGGTCATTCGTCACTCCTGCAATGGAACTCGAAGAAATAAATTGGTTGTATCCAAAATACCCATGATCCGCATAATTGAGCATCGCGCCGGCCATTGCATCAATCTGACTGTAATTACCCCATTGGAATACCGTGATAAGCTTTGTACCGACGCCGTAACGACGGTCGAACTTCGCCTTGAGCACCTTGATAATGCGACTGTAGGAAGTCGGCAGCGTATAGGTGTAGTCGGCGTACTCGTCATCGAAACTGATGCCGTCCAGACCATAGGTGTCCACGACGTAGACCAGAATGTCCGCAAAGCGGTCCGCCTGGGTCTCGGTCATGTTTGCGGCCCCGACATGCTGCCAGTCCCCGAGAACGCTGAGAAGAACTTTCGTGCCGGCATTTTTGATAGGCGGAATGTAGGTGGAGGCGTTGGCGAACATCGGTGCCATGTGGTCGTTGAAATAGAGACAATGATCTCCGTCGGCATCCGCATGGATGTTCGAGGCGAAGAGGTGACAGATGTCGATGAAGTTCGTTCCGCCAGGCTACTTGTAGCCGTTGACGATGCGCGGATCGTTGTCATTGATTTCGACATAGACAGCCACGGCTGGCGTGACCGTGGCCGCCGCCCGGGTGAGGGCGACGGGCGAATTTGACGGGGCGACGTTCTCGTCGACGGCCATCTCCTTGCTGCAGGAGCATGCCAGTGCGCTTGTGACAAGCGTCAAGGCACACATCAAGAATTTTTCCTTTTTCATGTGGTTGATAATTAAATTGTTAATAGTTAAAATAGCGCGGCATGAAACCGTTAATGTTTTGCTTTTGCTACCAGTCTTTCCAGAGATAATTGTATTGTACAAAAGTGTCTACTGTAGGAGCAATCCAGATTTGTGTACGGACCATTTCATCCAAAGCTCCATCAATCAAGCCGTCGAAAAGGTCTACTATCTGGCCGTATGACCCTTCGTAGGCACTTTGTTCATTGGACATGATATCATAATAAACAATGATTTTATTCCTGTTGTATCCCATTAGATACCACATGATGGAATTCCAAGTTCCCACTCCACTCGCCACAATGGGATTGTCGTTGGCATAAATCGGCGAAGCAATGCAACCATAATTTTCTTGTGAGAGCCCTGCAATCGGTTTTCTCGGATGATTATTGATTGGTAAGGTTACCCCTAATTCTCCGGCCTCTTCCGCACTCATGTCGAAAACGCCCCAAGGATCAAGAATCTGGATGTCTTCGTCTTCGCTCACATAGCCCGACCAAGCGTAGTCAAGATATTCACCAACTGCGATGCCGCCGGTGGCTTCCGTGTCCCAGAAGTACTCCGTGGGTTCTTCATAATCGGCCACTGTCAGCAGGCGATCTTTTCCAAGCGCTTCTCTCAAAGCCACGATCAACTTCGGATAGGAGGTCGTGTTCATGGGAGGAAAGCCTTCTTTTCCGTAGCCGGCATTCCGGTCGAAGAGGTTGACCCCGTCGAGGCCATAGGTATCAATGGTTCGCTTGACCTGGGCGGTGAAATCCGCAATCTGGCTGTCGGTCAGGTTGCAGAAGCCCAGTCCGGTGCGTCCTCCTTCAATGCAGAGGCAGACCTTGCGCCCCTTGTCCTGCAAAGGGCGGATGTACTTGCCGACATGGTCGAGGACATAGCTTATGTCTGAATTCATATCCAGTAGTGCGCGCCCGGACTTTTCATCGAATCGGAGCCGGACGACGCGCAGGTTTACAATGTTCCCGATCGTCGAGATTTCCTGCTTGTAAGGAGGGTAGTTTTGTGTTATGATGAGCTGGATCTGATCCGCCAGCAGCGGCTGGTATTTTCCCGTATTCAAATAGAAAACCGTGAGGTAGTCCGTGTTGAGCGGATAGTTCCCCTTGTCCAGACCGCGCACGACAACCCCGTAGTAGAGTACACCCGTCGCCTCGTTGTTTTCAGCCTTGAGCGGGAGCAGATAGGTGCCGGATTTCAGTCCTTTCGTACTGAAGGTAACCGTGACCGTATCGCTTGTGATCTCCCCGCTCTTCAGCATCGTGTTTTCTGCTGAAAAAGACACGTTCTCCTCCGGGAACAGAGGGAGATCGGTTCCATATCGCCGGTTGCAGGCTTTCAGCAGCGTGGAGTCGATTGTCAGGGAGATCTTCAACGCCTCTTCAGGCGCAAGGGTGGCCCGACAAAGGATGCGGTCCATTTTGCTGTCACCGCCTTCGGTAAGGTGGATTGTTTGAAATTCCGTAGCTGAGGTCGTACTGCGGAGAACCCAGGAAACCTTTCCGAGGGCTTCCCGCTCCGGAAGGATGCCTCCTGTCTGAAGGACTGGATCGGTTTCGCATGAGGCAAGCACCGCTCCAAGTACGAAGCTCGCCAAGGCAAGACCTGTTTGATGCATAATCTTAATCATGGTTACTCCTCCTTTTTGTTGATGACCGGGATTTCGATGTCGTTCGGCCACACAATATCCTTCTGCGCAATGCCATCGTTGTGATTCCTGGAATAATCCCGTATCACGTTTCCTTTCCCCTCGTTGAATTTCCAGTAACCGATCAATGAAGCCTCGTCTTCAGGATTTTCGATTTTGTACATGTTCTCCCAGATCTGCTCCGGGGTGCGGGCGACCTTCCAGACGCGCGCCTCGGCAATCCTGCCCTGTAGCGGCCGGAAATCATTGTAGGACTTGCCGATGAAAAACTGGTAGGCATCTGCAGCCCCTAGTGCGCGCTGGGCGAGGTTGATCCCGCCGGTGGCGGTGCCCAGTTCCTTCCCTTCGCTCTGGAGCTTCCCGTCCACGTACACGCATGCCCTTCGATTTGCATAGTCGTAGGTGCAGGCGACATGGTACCAGCGGCCCTCGAAAAGTCTTTTGTCCGGTGCGCTTTCCGGGAATTTCCCGAAGGCAGTTCCGGCACCGCTGCCGTCAAATTGCAGCTGTTGCCGTTCAAATTTCGTGTCGCCGATGCGCAGAAGAAGGTATTGCTCCACTCCCATGATGCTGGAGATGCTGCAGGGCCCGAAATCATTTTTCAGATCAAACCTGTCCACGTAGATCAGGGCTTCATAGGTCACGGCAGTGAGACCGTTGAAGGCATCGCTTTGCGGCCCCGGCTGGTCGAGCGTCGGGAAATTGATCCAATTGTCCGTGAGCTGCGCAGCCACGGTGATGGAGGATGACCGCTTGAGCAGGAAGTAGGCGACAGAAGATCCTGAGAGCAGTGTCACGTCGGTGGTCTCCATCCGCACCGGAAGCAGGTATTCCGCATCAATGGGGAGGGCTCCGTCCTGTTCTTCACCAGTCCCCTTCAGTCCTTTCAATGCGATGGAGACAGAGCTCCCGGATACTTTTCCTGCCGGAATCGTGACGGTCTGGCTGGCGAAATCCAGGTAAGTTTCGGGAAGTGGCAAGTAGGAAGTGCCATAGGTGCTGTTGTACTGCTGTACCAACGAAAAGTCAACGGAAACTGTCACATGCACGTCCTTTTCCGAGGGAAAAGCCAGCAGCGGGAGCACATCTTTCTGCAGGGTCTCCAAATTGTTGGAGAACGTCGCAAGCTGGAGCTGCTTTGTTGCACTCACATCCAGGTAGGCCCTGTTTTCAAACTTGTGGTCGTCGGCATCAAATCGCTCGCAGGCGAAAAACGCCAAGAGTGCGAGTACGAAGATTGCCGGTAGTACTTTCTTTTTTTTCATCTTGCAGGATCATTTTGAAGGGTTGAGTTTCTGTATGGCCGCCCGTGTACCCGTGTAGTTGCCCTCTGCATGATAGTAGTCGGTATCCACGTTGTACACGGCAAGGCCTACGAGCGGACCGAAAGAAAACACTCTTCCGGCCATTTCATCCACCGCCGGATGCTCTCTGCGCTCCTCATCGAACAGGGAAGCGTCAGCTCTGGCTGCCAGCAGAATCTTTGCAGGTGGAATTCCGACAAAGTCCACTGCCTCTTGAACCTGTCGGAGGAGAGCCGATACGCAATCCGTTTCCTCCGTGTTCAAGATGAACAGATCCACCTTTTCGCGGTCGTCCTCGGGGATAAAGAGCGGATTCCCTTCGAAAGCCAGCATCTGGCCTTCTGATTTGGCTTCTGAAAGTTTTTTGACAAGAAGGGCCGCAGCCTCCGCCGAACCGGGATCGCCCATCTTGTAGGCACCCGTGAAAGAATAGCCGTCAAGACCCAGCGAACCTGTCGCCGCAATGACTTTGTCCAGATAGGCACCCAAAGCCGAAGCGTCCGGAAACTCATCCAGCCTACCGGCGAAATTCACCTGATACAAGACTTTGATCCCCTTTGCGTGGAGCAGGGACAGGTCTTCGGCATCCGAAGAGGAGAAATGATCCCCGTTTGTCAAGGAAACATAATCCAGCGAATCCGGCAGACACCGCAGGTAGTCCCGTTCACTGCCGGCCTCTGCCATTCCGCTGCCGAAACGAACATAGGAAAGGAAGTGCGTGCGAGACTTGAATTGTTTCAGCGAAGAGAGATAGGCTTCCCACAAGGAAGCATCCCGTTCCCAAGGCTGGAGAATCTTTGTTTCGACGGGTTTGACTTCAGTCCATTCTTCGCAGGAATGAACTGCCGACAAGGCTAGCAACCCCAATAGCAAGAAATATACGATTCTTTTCATGTTCAATTGATGTAAGGTTTGACATCCCACCAAATGCGGGTTCCCATGATGTCCCCTTTCCTGTTGCCGCTGGTTTCCTGATCCAGCGTGGAAACGGCCTCCCGGAGGTTTTCAGCATTCATCTGATACTCTTCCACAGAATAGGTTAGACGACGGGCGTGGTGGTTCAAGTCCACCGTGCCTCCGCTCAAATCTTCGGGCGCATCCAGGAGTTTCGGATAACCGGTCCTGCGGTACTCTGACCAAGCTTCCACCCCGAGCGGGAAAATGGCGATCCATTTCTGGGTGATGATTCGTTCCAGGTTTCTCTCCGGCGCGGCTTCGTTCTCCCACGCGATGGTGATGTCGCTCGGAGGGGCGAGAACGCTATACATGCCCAGCGGATCGACATACCGGGACGGTTTGGCGGTTTTGTCGGTAAGATATGTTTCCGCTCCTTCCGCCTTCCGCTCTTCAAAGGAAAGGCGGATGCCGTCCTCATAACATTTCCGTGCTTTTACGGCATCTCCCCAGCGAAGCTCGTATTCGGCCCGCAGAAATGCCGCTTCAGCCGCATTGAACCAGAGGTAGGGAGTGGAGGATGTAACGATCATGTTGGAATAATTCGTGATCGCTTTTGCTTTGCTGCTTACCTTGGCGCCGATACGGATGCCGGCGAAGTCGCCTTTGCTGTTCTTCAGAAACATTTTTTCGCGACGCGGATCCTTGTAGCCGTTCATGTAGCAGAGGATGTCCGCGCCCACGCGGTGGTCGTTCCAGTCGTTGTAGATGAGGGTCGTGCGGTTCTCGGCCGCGTGCATGGCGGCGTTGTCCGCATTGGTTTCGATCACGCCCGCGGCGATGGCCTCTCCGGCCTTCTGCCGCGCCAGGGCGGGCTTGACGTAACTCAAGCGCATGGCCATGCGAAGTTTCAATGAATTGGCATATCTGCACCATTTCGCAAGGTCTCCGAAGTACACGTTGTCGTATGTCCTCCATGCGGAGGCAGACAACTCCCGGTTCGCCTCGAAAGTTTCGATGGCTTCGTCCAGTTCCTTGAACATGGTCTCATAGACCAGTTCCTGTGAATCGTATTTGACGAACAAGCCTTCGTTGCTGATCGCATCTGAATATGGAATCGGGCCGTAGGAATCCGTCATCCGATGCATGATGGAAACGCGAAGCAGTTTTGCAAAAGCAAGTGCCAATTCGTCCGTCGTCCCGTTCACAATCCCGCGATACGGAGCGTACATTTCCGTCATCACATTGGCAAAGGGCCATTTCCGCCAATCGTCAGAAGGATTGAAAGTCTCGAATCTTGAAATCCAGGTGTCGACCGTACTGCCGATGTAGCCGGCAAACGGTCCGCCCGAGAGGCTCTCGTTGAACTGGTACATGTGCTCCTCGACAGGGATGACGAGATTCTGAAGGGCCAAGACTTTCGTCCCGGTCCGGTAGTTCAAGGCATTCATCTGTTCCGCCGTCACTTGATTCGGATTCGTGTTGTAGTCGGCAAAATCTGCCGTACAACTCACCATGGAAAGCATGGACAGCGTCAAGATGAGAATAGAAATATTGTGGAGATAGGTAGTCATGGCAATCTAGAAAGCAATGTTGATTTTACATCCGACACTCCGCAGAGAAGGCATCATGAAGTAGTCGATGCCCTGATAGTTGTTGCCGGTAGAGGCCACCGCTTCGGGATCGAAGGGTGCATGATTGTAGAGCATCCAGAGATTGCGGCCGACCAGCGACAAGGTCAGGGACATCTTGTCTGCAAACCAGCGTCGCGGCAGGGTGTAGCCGAGAGAGAGTTCCTGCAGGCGGAAGTTGGTCGCACTGTAGGTGTAGTACTGGGGCAGCCCGCTCTGAGAACCGATCGCCTGAAACCAGTTCTGCGGAGTCACGGAAGAACGCCCGTTGAGCAATATGCCGCCGGCATCGCGGGCCGCGGCAGAGGCTTCGGACACGCCGTAGAGGTCGAGGTTTGCCTGGGTGGCGGAATAGCAGATGCCGCCTATTCTTCCGGTAAACATCCACCCCAAGTGAGCACCTTTCCAGAAAAAGTCGTTCCTCCAAGCCAGATTGAAGTCAGGATGGACGCTCCCCAGGTAGATTTCCTCGTCATCATCCGTAACGGAAAACTTGCCATCGTTGTCCACTTCGACGAAGCCCGCATCATTGAATTTGAGATGAGAGGTTGTGTACAGGTCTCCGAGTGTTCCACCTTTCTTCAGAATGTACATGGCCTTGCCAAGCGCCTTGATCTTGAGCTCATCAAGATTGAGCGGATCTCCCGTGACGGGGTTTACGGCATCTGTTGCCAATTCGCGGATCTCGTTGCGGTTCCAACTGAAGGTGAAACCGCTGTTCCAACGGAAAACTCCCCAGGTGTGCTCATATCCCAGCGTGGCTTCGATTCCGGTGTTTCGAACGGAACCCGTCTGCAGGTAGATGGTCGTGTAGGACGAGGAGGGAGGAAGCAGCGGGTCGAAGGTCTGGTTGTAGGTGTCGGCAATGTACCAGGACAGGTTCACGCTCAAATCCTGCCAGAAGGTTGCTTCCAATCCCGCCTCCCAGGTCAGGGTGCGCTCGGGCTTGAGGTCGCCGATCGGGTAGTGGGTCTTGTCCTTCCAGATCTTGCCCGTGGCATCATATTCATAGGTAGGGATGGTCAGGAAGCGAGGGAAAGGCATACCGACGGAGGCCACGGACGCACGCAGTTTCAGATAACTGAGCGGATCAAGCTTCCAATGAACGGTCGGAACCCAGGAAAGGCCGGCCGAAGGGTAGAAGAAGGAGGACTGGCTGGAGCCGGCGAGCTGGGAAGCCCAGTCGTTTCGGCCGGTGAGGGTCAGGTAGAGCCACTTCTTCCAGCCGAGTTCGACGCTGCCGAACACCGACTGGGTCTGGTCGTGCCAGCCGCTCTTGGTCGCGCGCTTCTTGGTGTCGTCGAGGTCGAAGACATTGAATATGTTCGCGAGGCCGTTGGCGCGGATGGGGCCGCCGTAGCGGAGTTCGTCCGTCTTGATGTTGTTGACGGAGGCACCGAGGTTGGCGACGAGGTTCCAGTCTTCGCCGAAGGTCTTGTTCGCGCTGGCGATGAGGTCGGCGTAGGTCTGGGCGTCATCGGTGCGTGCTTCGGTGTAGTGACCGTTCCGGCCGCCTTCCGAAATCGTGGCTTCCGTCGTGGCGTAGTACTTCTGGGTGAAGAGGTTGCCGGCGTTGTCGATGCGCACGCGGCCCGTGAGGTCGAGCCAGGGGGCGATCTTCCAGGATGCGAGCAGGGAGAGCATGTAGCGCTTCTTCAGGTTCTCCCGGAGGTTGCGATAGTTGATCCAGTAGGGGTTCTGCATGCGGAGGTCGCCGGTGAGGTCGTCGCTCCAGAACTGCTCCATGAGTTTGGTGCCGGGATTGTACCGCTCGAAAATCTTGTACAGGCTGAAATCCTCACCCCGGGGAAAGAGATATGCGGCCGTGAGGGGGTTGGCGTAGACGCCCTGGTTGGTCATGTTCCGGTCCTGCTGGAGGATGTAGCTCGCACTCGCATCCAGGCGGAGCCGGTCCTGCAGGAACCAGCTGGTGTTCCGGAAGGTGAAGTTATAGCGGTCGTACAGGTTGTTCGGGATAATGCCGTCGGAATTGACTGCGGAGGCCGAGAAGTACGTCTGGTTCTTGTCCGTGCCGCCGGAGAGGGTGAAGGCGTTGGTGTAGGTGTGGCCGGTCTCGAAATAGTCCTGCGGGGTATAGCCAGGCCTGGCTTTTTCAGGGATCAACGGTCCCCAGCTGTAGATGCCGGAGCCGGCGGACTTGCCGTTCAGGCCGGTGCCGTAGCGGCTCTGGAAGCGGGGCAGGACGAAGGGGGTCAGGAATTCCGTGTTGCTGGAAAACGTGGCCTGCAGGCGGCCGGCCTCCCCTTTCCGGGTGGTGATCATCACGGCTCCGTTGGCGGCCTGGGACCCGTAGAGGGCGGCTGCGGCGGCGCCGGTGAGGACGGAGATGGACTGGATGTCTTCGGGGTTGATGTCGGCGATGGCTTCGGTCGCGCCCTTGGAGTCGAATTCGGTTCCGCCGCCTCCGCCGAAGTTGTACATCGGCACGCCGTCGATGACGTAGAGGGCGTTGGAGGACTGGCTGATGGACTTGTTGCCGCGGAGGACGACCTTGGCCGCACCGCCGACTCCGGAGGAGGAAGCGTTGATGGTCACGCCGGCGACCTTGCCGGCGAGGGCGTTCATGAAGTTGGCGTCCTTGACGGCGGTGACGGCGTCAGACTGGACTTCCTGCACGTTGTAGCTCAGGGCTTTCTGCTCGCGGCGGATGCCCAGGGCGGTGACCACGGTGCCTTCCAGGGCGGTGGCGGTCTCCTCGATCGTGAGGTTGAAGACGCTGCGGTCCTGCAGGGGGACGTCCACGATGCCGTAGCCGAGGCTGTTGATCTCCAGGGTGCCGTTCCGGTTGGCTTCCGGGATGTTCAGGGTAAAGCGGCCGTCCAGGTCGGTGGTGGTGCCGGTCCGGGTGCCGCGGACGAGGACGGAGGCGCCGGGGACCGGGAGGCCCTGCGGGTCGGTGATGCGGCCGGAAATCGCTTTCGGGCGGCCCTGGGGCTGGACGAAGAGGTGGATGTTGGAGCCGTCGACTTCGTAGCGGTAGGCCGTCCCCTGGATCAGCTGGTCCAGGGCGGTCTTGAGAGGTTGGTTGCTGACCCGGACGGTGACGGGGCGGTTGGTGTCCACGCCTTCGTCGAGGGCGAAGAGATAGCGGGTCTGCCGCTCGATTTCCGTGATCACGCGGCGCATCGGGACCTTCTCGAGGCGGAGGGTGACGCGGACGTTCTGTGCGCGGCCCGTACCTGGGAGTCCCAGGAGACAGAGGCACGACAGGAGGATCGCGAGGCAGCGGCGCTGCACAATGGGTTGATACATAAATATTTGTGGTTTATTGTGTTACTGTGGTCGTTCCAGGCGGTGGATTTCCTACCGGATGTGGTACACCTGGTTGATTTCGTCATATTCATACGTAAAGTCGGTGCGCTTGCGGAGCAGGTCGAGGGCGTGGACGATGCCGTCCGAGATGCGGACCTTGGCGGCGGCGTAGTGGATCTCCGGGAGGTCGGGCCGGTCGAGGACGATGCGGACGCCGTAGCAGCGCTCGAAGGTGCGCATCAGGCGGTCGAACGGAACGCCTGCGATGGACACGATGCCGTCGGTCCACAGGTAGTCGTCGGGGCTGCGCATCGGCTGCAGGGAGAGGGCGCCGTCCTTCAGGCGGACTTCCTGGCCGGGCTCCATGGCGAGCGGGGCGCCGCCGGCCCGGTTCCGGACCGTGACGTGGCCTTCCAGCAGGGCCGTCGAGAACTCGCTGCGGGCCTCGTCGGCGACCACGTTGAAGCGGGTGCCGGTGACCGTGACATCGCAGGCGTAGGTCTGGACGACGAAGGGCTGCTCCGCGTTCTTCGCAACGTCGAACATCGCTTCGCCGGAGAGCTTCACGGGACGGGTCTTGCCGAGGAAGACGGGGGGATATTCAATCCGGGAGCCGGAATTGAGGTCGACCACGGTGCCGTCGGGCAGGGTGATGCGGACGCGCTGGCCGGGGGCGGTGGCGAAGGCCGTGGTCCGGGCGGCGATGCGCTCCTGCGCCTGCCGCAGCGGCCGGGTGGCGATCTGGTGGTTCAGGAACATGCCGAAGAGCAGGGCGGCAGCTGCGGTCGCGAGGGACAGCCGGCGACGGCGCGCGGTTGCGGCACCGGAGAGCCAGCGACGGGCCTTCCGGGGTTGCTGCGCGGCGGCAGGGAGGTCCTGCATCTTGGCGAGGGCCACCGTGGTGGCCGCATACAGGTCGAAGGCTTTCTGGAAGCGTTCGCCGTTTTCGGGGCTGGCGGTCGCCCAGTCCCGGATGGCGGCGATCTCCTCGGGGGTCGCCTCGTCCATGAAGAATTTGTTCAACAGCAGATCGGTGATCGGGATGTTGCGGGTGTCGGATCTTGTCATGATATCAGTGTCGTGTTATGCGCTTGTGTCAGGGCCGTTACCTCTACGGTTTCAATTGCTTGTGCGCACAGAATTTCCGGCCGTACAGTATATAGATACACGAGCCGCGCATATTCGCCGAAAAAAAGTTGAAAAATTTCCCGGCAGTGTGCAGAATCTTCACACCTTCGCGGGGATTGCGGGAAAAAGGGGGCCGGGGGGAATATTCCGGGGGATTTTGTATTTTTGTGGAATATGGAGGCGTCCGGAAATATTCCCAAAACCGTCATCGAGTTCCTGTTCTCGCAGCACAAGGACCTGTTCCTGAACCTGGCGACCGGCCTCGTGCATGACCGGGAAGTTGCCAAGGACATCCTCAGCGAATCGTTCGCAGCGGTCTGGGAGCACCGGGACGAGATCGACGACTTCTACAACTACCTGTACACGACGGTGAAGAACCGGTGCCTGCTGTACCGCCGGGGCGAGAAGATCCACCGGGAGGCGTACGAGCATATCGCCCGGGTGGAGCAGGGCTTCCAGGACTTCTATTCCCGGACCATCGAGAACAGCGACATTTCGCAGATCTACGAGCAGGAGATCATGAACATCCTGTACGCGACGCTGGCGGAGATGCCGGAGGAGGCGCGGCAGATCTTCCTGATGAAGAAGTTCGAAGGGAAGAGCTACAAGGAGATCTCCGCCGCCCTCGGAGTCTCCCCCGCCCGCATCGACCACACCCTCCGCAAGGTCCTGGACCGCCTGTCCGAGGCCCTCAAGGACTACGGCCCCTGCATCACCGCCCTCCTCGCCTCCTTCCACCTCACCGCGAACTGATTTCCCCCGCTCCCCGGATGACGCGGTATCGCGGACGGCCGCACCCCCTGCACGGCCTTCCAGGACACTTTCCCGTCCGCCACCCCAGCGCTGGAAGCGGCATCGCGGACGGCCGCTGGCGGCTTGGCTACCTGGAGCGACGGACCGCTACCGGGACCGGTTGGCGGCGGCGGTGGCATCGAGGTCGAGGGCATCGGCGAGGATGACGACGGGGTTCAGGACTTTGTAGCCGGTGGTCATCTCGATCTGCCACTTGCAGGTGTCGCACTCGCTGCAGACGAAGTCCGGGGCGAGGGCGTTGATCTGGTCGAAGACGGGCTTCCCGATGGCCTGGGAATAGGCATAGTTCTCTTTCTTGAAGCCGTAGGTGCCGGCGATGCCGCAGCAGCCGCTGTCCAGGACGGTCAGCGACACGCCCGGAATCATCCGGACCAGGGCCTCGGTGAAGATGCTCCAGCCGAGTTTCTCCATGTGGCAGGGAATATGGTAGGCGATGCGCGCGCGGTAGTCCGGCCGGAACACCAGCCGGATCTCCCCCGCATCGAGCTTTTCGAACAGGAATTTCTCCACGAGGAGGATATGGTCCCGCACCGAAGCGTTGTCCACCCCGAGGACACCCGGATATTCATCCCGCATCGTGAAGGTACAGGTCGAGGCGGTCGCAACCACGGGGAGCCCCTTGGAAACGGCTTTTTCGAATATGGCTACGTTGTGGCGGGCGTGACGGGCGGCCTGGGACCAGAGGCCGTTCGAAATCATCGCCACCCCGCAGCACCGCTCGTCCAGCAGCTGCACGCCCCAGCCGATCGCATTCATCACCTGCACGAAGGCCTTCCCCACCTCGGGATGCTGGAACTCCGTGGAACAGCCGTGGAAGAAGGCGAGCTGCCGCCCGAACTGCGCCTGGGAGGCCTTGGCCTCCTTCCGGAACCAACGTTTGAATCCATGCGCCTGGTATTTCGGGAAAGTGCGCCTCCTGTCGATGTCCAGCATGACATCCATCAATGTCTTGACGGGCTTCGCGGAGATGACCGTATTGACCAGCGGGGCCACCGGACGGGCCAGTTTCCCCATCAGGTCCGTGTTGGCCAGCATGATGTCCCGCAGTTCGGGGAACTGGCGGTCGTAGCGCCGGCGCGCGGCATGGATCAGGTCGGCGATCCTGACCCCGGAGGGACAGGCGATCTCACAGCGTTTGCAGTTCATGCAATACTTCAAGTTCTCATCGAAAAAGAACTTGTTCTTAAGGCGTAGCCGTTCACCGTCCGGACCGGCCTGTTTGGGCCCCGGAAAAGCGGGGTTGACCGCCACGACCGGGCAGTAAGCCGTGCAGATCGTACATTTGATGCACTGCTCGAAATTGTTCACGCTCACATTCTTCTCCTGCATGTTCCTACCCGTTTAAGATAACATCGGCCGTCTTGAAGGCGGTCATGATCGCAACGCCTCCCCCGCAGCCTTCGAAGAGCGGATTGCAGCCGCCGGCCTCGGCTCCGATGACGAACAGATTCCCGACCTTCCTGCCGTCTTTGAAGGGATGGAAGTCGGCATCGGTCTTCACCCCGAAGCCGAGGTATTCCTGCCGGGCGAAGAAATCCTTGTCATACCAGTCGTTGCGGTCCGCCGGATAGTCAACCTCCAGCCCGAAAACCGTTTCCCGGACCTCCGCTGGCGAAGCGGACAGCCCCATCCCGAAGAAATGTCCAGTAGCGAGGACGAAATGATCCGCTTCCAGGCGGATGTCGCCCAGGTTGGCGGTCCGGATGTACTGCACCTCGCCTCCGGAGATCGCCGACGGGAGCACTTCGTCACCCATCAAGAAAGTGCCGCCGGCACTGACGAAAGCCTTCTTCAGCAGCATCTGCATGCGGATGCCCGGCACGGAAGGCGGCATCGTACCGACGAAGAGCAGTTCGGCCGAAATCATTTCGCGAAGCCAGTCGGCCACCACCGGGTCGGCCAGGCCGAAGACCTCGGGCAGCACGACATGTTCCTCCCCCCGCAGAAGGTCCGATACCTCCTTTGCAAAGGCCTTCCAGTTCTCCTCGCGGTCCATCACCCGCGCGATGTTCACCGAGCGCATCTCGCTGGGATTCTGGCGCAGACGCTCCACCTCGGGCAACTTCACGGCGACAGTCCGGCTCACGGACGCGCCCATCTTCTCCAGCCCTTCCGCCAGGAAGGCCGTGTTGAAGTCGAGGTAGCCGGCAAAATTCACGACGAGGACCTTTCCGGCAATCCGTTCGTCCCGGCCGAGGAAGGTCGCGGTGTCCTTCAAGGCGAGCCAGCAGGGCATCAGCGTGCCCGCAGGGGTCAGCCGGTACATGTTGCTGTTGCGGTTGCCCTTCAGTTCGATGCCGCAGTCCGCGAAGAACTGCGGGGTGCGTTTGGCATATTCCATCACCCGCTCGTCGCCGATTTTGGAATAGGGGTGCTCCGGTCCGAGCTTGTGGACGGCCGCAATCGGTTCCGTCACTTCCTTGCCGTTGGGAAGGCGTCCCAGCAGACCGAAGGAGCCGGAAGAAAAGTGCAGGGCGTTCTGCCCCGCGGAGACCATGAGGCACCGCTTCCCCGCCTTCTGCAGGGTGATGCCGCAGACCAGCGCGGAAAGCCCGCCTCCTATCAAAACCACATCGTATCGCATTGTCCTATACCTCCTCTCCGATTCCCAAAACTTCCGAATAGATCCACTGGGTGTAGGCGCTCTCCCGCAGGGTTTCCCCCCAGGCCACGGGATACATGCCCTTCCAACGTTCGTTCATGAATTTCCGCAGGCCGGCCCGCGACTTCGCGGCGCAGGCGTTCGCCTTCGCCAGACGGCCCGCCGCACGGCAGGCGCAGAGTTCGCCCTGGCAGGTCCCCATGCCGACCCGGGTTCTCCGCCGGAGATCCACCAGGTTGTGCACGTCCAGGGTTTCGATGGCGGTGTCCACCTCGGACACCGACACCTCTTCGCATTCGCAGACCAGGCTGCCTTCGAAGTCATCGTCCAGCGGAAGCTGACCGGCGCGGTCCCCCACCCGGCCCACGGCTGCCTTCTGCACCGTGGTCGGGACGCTCCAGAGTTTCTTCGTGATGGTTTCCATGCCGCCTTTCCCGGAACCCGGGAGCGGGGTGGTGGCCGTCGTACAGGGTGCGGAACGGTGCAGTTTGCGGCAGACCAGGTCGGTGGCCTGTTCGGCCATCAACCTGTAGGTCATCAGCTTGCCGCCGGTGATCGTCACGAAGCCCTTGATTCCGTCGCGGGTCTCGTGGTCCAGGCAGACGATGCCGCGGCTGATGTTCCGGCCGGAAGGATCGCTGTCGTCCGACACGAGCGGACGGACACCGGCATAGGCGCGCAGAATCCGCGTCTGCGCCAGCACGGGCGCGAGTTTTTCGCCCTCGCCCAGCAGGAGGTCCACCTCTGCGGGCGTCACGTGGACGGAGTCGCATTCATCGTACCGGACATTCGTGGACGTCGTACCGATCACGCAGACGGTGTCGCCCGGAACGAGAATGTCCGCATTGGCAGGCTTCCGGCAGCGGTTCAGCACGACCCCGTTGACGCGGTGGGCGAAAATCAGCAGCGAGCCCTTGGAGGGCAGCATGTGGATGTCGATTCCCGCCATGCCGGCCACCCGGTGCCCCCAGATGCCGCAGGCGTTCACGATGACGGAACCGCGGTACTCCGCTTTCTGCCCGGTGACGTGGTCCAGGACCTGTACGCCCCTGACCGTGTCGCCTTCCATGACGAATCCCGTCACTTCGGAATATACCAGCACTTTCGTCCCGTGCAGTTTGGCGTCGAGCATGTTGGAGGCGCAGAGCCGGAACGGGTCCACCGCCCCGTCGGGCACGCGTACGGCGCCGACGAGGGCCGGATTGGCGGAAGGTTCCAGCCGGAGGGCTTCCGCCGGATCGATGATCTCGGCCTTGATGCCCGCTGCGGTGCAGGCCTTCACGAAGGTCTTCTGGTAGTCCGGATCGTCCTCGGGAAGGGTCAGGAACAGTCCGGTCGAATCGTCCACGCAATGGCGCGCGATCTTTTTCAGGATCCGGTTCTCGACGATGCACTCGCGGGCGGATTCGGGATCGGTCACGGCGTACCGCGCACCGCTGTGCAGGAGGCCGTGGTTCCGGCCGGTCGCGCCGGTCGCGATGTCCTTCCGTTCGACCAGCAGGGTCTTCAACCCCCGCATCGAGCAGTCCCGGGCTGTGCCGGATCCCGTGATCCCGCCGCCGATCACGATGACGTCGAATTCTTCTCCCATCACTTGCTCTTTCCTGTGTAGGTTTTGATCTGCCGGCGGAGATTGCTGGACAGGCTGACCGGCATCTCGCTGTCGGAACGGTCGAGCCATTCCAGCGCCAGGTCGGGCTGTCCCGTCATGAAGCAGCCGAGCGCGATGTTGTAGGCGGCGCAGGACCGTTTTTCCTTGTTCCGGGCCTTCAGCAGCGTCATCCAGGTGTCGATCGCCTCCTTCCACTGGTAGCGGTAGGCGTAGTCGGCCGCCTTGTTCCAGGCGGGTTCCGCACCCTCGTAATAGATGACCTGGAAGGAATCCTCCTTCCAGGTCGACAGGAAGGAAGCCGCAGCCTTCTCCCCCGCCTTCCCGGCTTCGGCGACCGTGCCGTCCAGCTGCCAGACCTTCTTTGCGAGCCGTTCCACCGATGTCTTCCCGTCGCTGTAGACCGTCGGCGCCAGGTTGTTGCTGCCGGCGTACGCCAGGACCCGGTCCTCCGGATTCATGGAATCGTAGACGTACAGCTTCGTGGAGAAGGGCAGTTTCGCGGCGGAACGATAGGCGGAATCCGCCGGAGTCCGCCTGCCCACGACGGCCTTGGGATCCGTGACGGTCGGCACGCCGAATTCCGGCACGTCGAAGAGGAACACCACATCGCAACCGGTGTCGAGCACCAGGTTCACCAGCGAATCCTTCGAGGCGTAGTCGCCGCGCCTGTCGCGTTTGAGCTTGAACAGTTCAATCCGCTGCGCGCCGCCGAAGTAGTCATCTTCCAGCCGGCCGGCGAATCCGCTGGCGACCGCATTGTTGAACAGCGTGTCACGCGGATCCTCCCCGTAGAGGTAGGCCACCGCAATGGATTTCCCGCCGAGGTTGAGGCCCGACTTGGATGGATGCCGCATCTCGGAGTTCATGACGAAAGCCTGGGGGGCGCAAGCACTGAACAGCACGGTACCGGCCAGCAAAATCAATAGCGTTCGTTTTTTCATATTCATGTCGTTTGAAAGGGCGACGCCGCGAGATCGTAGGCATCCGCTCCCGTAATTTTCACAGTGACAAACCGACCGCACAGGTCCTCGGGCCTGGTGCAGCCATAGTCCTCCGGGCGGGCATGGAGGATGATCTCCCCGTCCACCTCGGGACTCTCGTACTGGCTCCGGCACACATAGACCCCGTCCGCCCAGTCATCCACGAGCACCCGCTCCTCCGTCCCCACGCGGAGCTGGTTGAAGGCCGTCGAGATTGCGCGCTGACGCTCCATGAGCGCGGACAGCCGCCGCTGCTTCTCCCGGGCCGGAACGGTGTCCCGGAGATGCGCGGCTCCCCAGGTTCCTTCCTCTTCGGAATATTTGAACGCACCGAGCCGCTCGAAGCGGGCTTCCTCCACGAAATCCAGGAGCTCCGCAAACTCCGGCCGTCCCTCTCCGGGATGGCCTACGATCAGGGTGGTGCGCAGGACCACGCCCGGCACCTCTTTCCGCAGCTTCCGCAGCAGTTCCCGCGTCCAGGCCCCGTCCACTCCCCGGCGCATGGCCGTGAGGACTGGATCCGAGATGTGCTGTACGGGAATGTCCAAGTACTTGCAAACCTTCGGATTGGATGCCATCTCTTCAAGTACGTCTTCCGGAAAGTCCGCAGGATAGGAATAGTGGATCCGGATCCATTCGATCCCTTCGACGGCAGAGAGCTTCCGGATGAGTTCCGCCAGCGCGCGGTGCTTGTACAGGTCCAGTCCGTAATACGTCGTGTCCTGGGCGATCAGAATCAGCTCCCGGACGCCGGCCGAAGCGAGTTCGCCGGCCTCCCGGACCAGCTCCTCCATCGGAACGGAGCGGTGCGCGCCCCGGATGAACGGAATCGCACAGTACGAGCAGCGCCGGTCGCAGCCTTCCGAAATCTTCAGGTAGGCGAAGGTGTCGTGCTTTTCGGTGAGGAAGCGGCGCGGACGGTTCCCGGAAACGGGCTTTCCGCCGAGCGCCTGCACGAGCGGGACCGGGTCCCGCGCGCCGAACCACGCGTCCACCTCCGGGATCAGACCCGGCAGCTGGTCCATGTACCGCTGGGACAGACAGCCGAAGACGAGCAGCTTGCCCGCTCCTCCGTGCTGCTTCCGCGCTGCGGCAGCCAGAATGGCCCGGATGGATTCCTCCTTGGCCTCTCCGATGAAGCCGCAGGTGTTGACGAGCAGGTAATCCACGTTCCGCTCCTCCGCTTCGGGAACGATGTCAAACACATCGGCCACCTGCGAGAGGAGATGCTCGGTGTCGACCCGGTTCTTGGAACAGCCCAGGGTCACCACCTGTATGGATTTCCTGCCGGCCATCTACGCTTCGTTCTGCGGCTGTCCGGGTTCCGCCGTCTTCTCCTCGTCGGGATCGACGAAGTCGAAGGAAGCGTACTGCCGGATTTCTCCGTACCAGTCCAGGATCTTCTTCATGTGGGAAACGTAGAAGCGGTCCGGATCGTAGTTCGGGACGGCCCGGGCGAAAAGGTCCTTCACCGCCTGGGCAGACGCTTTGGCGGAGGGGACATCCTTGTCCCCGAGCACCTCGTTCAGCTTGCACAGCACTTCCCGCAGCTTGAGTTCCCCGTCCGCAGTGTAGATGGAAATGTCGGCGAGGGTCGTGATGCGGCTCTTGGAGTCGAAGACGGTGCGGTGCTTGTCGGACAGGCTCTCCACGACGGCGCCGTTGCGCGCCTGGGCTACGTACTGGAAGAGCCCGTGCCGGCCCGAGACAGAGAGAATTTTGGAAAGATCAGTTTTCATATTCAGTAAAAATAAAAATTTGTTGCGAAATATTAAAGATGCAGGGCCCGGAAGACGGTCTCCGTCTCCCGGCGGAGGTCCTCCGGACTGCCTCCGTTGCGGAGGATGGCGTCGACTTTGGAAAGGTCGAACCGCTGCCGTGCCATCCGTTGGAGGATCCGGTCCGCCCCCTGCCCGTCCCGTGCGCTGGCGCGCTGCAGACGGAGGGATAGCGGTGCGTCCACCAGCACGACCCGGTCCGTTTCCCGCAGGAAGGCAGGCTTGTTCAAGATGATGGCGGATTCGATGACCACGAAGGGCGGCTTGCCGAAAAAGGGGGAAGTCGGCCGGCTGTCCTCGAGCACGGCTTCGTTCAAGGCCTTCCAGCGCCGGAAATCCCGCAGGACAGCCGGATGCACGATCGCCTCGAGCTGTGCCAGGTTGTCGGGTGCAGGAAAGACGAGGGCTGCCAGCCTCTCCCGGTCGAGCTGCCCGCCAGGCAGGCGGATGCCGCAGCCGAAGGCTTCCTCGATCGCATCCAGCAGGGACTCGTCGGTCCCGTACAGACGCTTTGCCGCGGCATCGGAATCGTAGACGGGAATCCCGCGCGATGCCAGGATCCCGCACACGGCGGACTTGCCGGTTCCGATACCTCCCGTGACGGCTACGGTCTTCATCATCTGGAACTTTCAATGCATTCGAACACCTCGGGTGAGATCGCATAGGAGATCACGCCTTCCGGGATGCCGGAAACCCGGGGGACGCATTTCCCGTCCCGCGAGTTCGCGAAATCTTTGTAATCGATGTAGAAGCGCACGTCGTCGGTCGGATCCTGGGAAAGCGGGAACGCGCATCGGTACACGACCTTCGCCGTGGATGGATAGACCGACAGGCGGACGCCGGATGGGACATTCCGCAGTGAAACGACCGCCTCGGCGCTGATTTCCACGAAACGCGTGACGTCAAGGGAATAGTTCACCTCGGTCTCGGACAGCCGTACACCGGCGATCGGCTCCAGTTTCACGACACCGTGCGCACTGGAATGGAGGTTGGGCAGGTTGATCGTCCGGGTGCTGACCCGGTCGATGTGCTCCAGGTGGAACGGTTCCCCGTAGACGGTCACGGAATCCGGCTGGAGGCGCATCTCCCCCATCGCCATGTACTGCGGCTTGAAACTCATCACATGCATTGCCTGCACCGGGACCCGCCTGTGGTTCTCGAAGGGGAAACGGAACTGGACGTGCTCGGACAAGATCGATTCAAGCCGGACGCCGTCCCCGAAGATCTCTCCCACATAGCTGCCGAGTTCCGCCGCACCGATGGAGAAGATTTCTCCTTCCTTCTGGTGCATGTCCTTGCACTGGAAACGGATGCGGACGGCATCCCGCTTCCGCTGCCTGGCATTCCGCAGGAGGCTGAAGCCAGTGGTCCGGCAACGCGCGACAACCACGCTGGAATTGGAGGACACGTTCGCATGCCCCTCCAGGTTGCATTCGGCAACCACGGGGACGCTCATCGTGTCGGAATAATTGAGCGACAGGTTGTGCAGGAGCCAGATGCCGAAGGCGAGCAGCAGCGAGAACAAAAAGACAGCAAGGTCGGTCCCTTTCAGGCGACCTTTGACGAGCAGCCTATGCAGCCTGTCCCTCCACATTTGTCCCGGTTGCCAGCCTCCTGCTACTGCTTGGCGGTGTCCTGGGTGTAGTCGCGCACGAGGGAATTCCTGTCCACGCGCAGTTTGACTTCGCCGTCCACCTTGATGAGCACGGTCTTGTCCTTGATCTCTTCGA
>CABTXO010000001.1 GCA_902488725.1 uncultured Bacteroidales bacterium | reverse complement strand
CGGAAAGCGAAAGCGGACGCTGAAGACCTTTCCAAGACAGGCACGTCGATTTCGGGCCACGAGGCCATCGACGCGCAGACGGTCCCGGCGATCATGGCGCAGGTGCAGGCCCGGCAGCCGGCCTCCGGGGACGTTCCCCGGGACAGTTCCGCCTTCCTGGCCCTGCCGAAGCGGATGCGGGTGACCTTCACCCTCACCGTCCCGGCGAACACCCTCCGGCCGCGGAAGACCCTCCGCTGCTGGCTGCCCTATCCGCGGCAGGACGTCGCGCGGCAGACGGACGTCACATTCATCGAAGCCGGCGTGGACAGTGCGGCATATTCTCCGGACAGAATCCGTTTTTCCGATCCCGCCTGCGCCCACGGCAGTCTCTACCTCGAAGCCAAGACCCGCCGGGACAGGCCCACGACCTTTTACGAGGTCTTTGAATATACCTCCAGCGGCGAGTGGCACCCCGTCGACACGGCCCGGGTCCTCCCCTATGACACGGCTTCGGATGCCTACCGGGCGTACACCGCCGAACGGGAGCGGCACATCCGCTTCACCCCCGCGATCCGCGCGCTCGCGGACTCCCTGACCCGCGGCATCCCGAACCCCTACCTGCAGGCGAAAGCCCTGTACGCGTGGGTGGACGCCATCCCATGGGCCTCCGCGCGGGAATATTCCACGATCGAGAATATTCCGGAATATGTCCTTGCGAACCGGCACGGCGACTGCGGGCAGCAGACCCTGCTGTTCATGACCCTCTGCCGCGCCAAGGGCATTCCGGCACGGTGGCAGAGCGGCCTGATGATGCATCCGGGCGCGCAGAACCTGCACGACTGGTGCGAAGTCTATTTCGAAGGCATCGGCTGGATCCCGGCGGACGTGAGTTTCGGGGCGACCGCCTACGGAGGGGATTTCTTCTTCGGCGGCATCGAGCCTTACCGGATGGTCGTCAACAGCGACTTCGGGCGGGCCATGGACCCGGAGAAAAAATTCCCGCGCAGCGAGACGGTCGACTTCCAGCGCGGCGAGGTGGAATGGGAGTACGGCAACCTGTACTTCAACCAGTGGGACTATTCCTTCCACATCGACTATCTGTAACACAAATCCATATTGCAACATCCCAGCAACCAATTCTCTATGAAAGGATTCAAGAAGTGGAAGTACACTTCCGCCATCGTCTGCCTCGTCATCGTGGCCGGACTTTTCACCTACATGGGCGTCCGGATGGGCGCCGCGAACATGCTGAACACCGTCATGCACACAGCCCATGATCTGCTGCTCAACACCGTCTTCTACCTGATGAGCATCTGCGTGATCACCGGTGCCGTCGGGAAACTCTTCGTCGAATTCGGGGTCGTGGCCCTGCTGGAGAAGATCCTGCGGCCGCTGATGAAGCCGCTCTTCGGCCTCCCGGGCGTGGCTTCACTCGGTGCCGTGATGACCTTTCTGAGCGACAATCCGGCCATCATCACCCTGTCCAAGGACAAGCGCTTCGCCAGCTACTTCAAGAAGTTCCAGTTCATCTCCCTGACCAATTTCGGGACCGCCTTCGGGATGGGGCTGATCGTCATCATCTTCATGATCAGCCAGGGCTGGTTCGCGGAGCCGCTGATCGGCCTGTTCGGCGCCTGCTGCGGCTGCATCGTGTCCACGCGGCTGATGCAGCACTTCGTCGTCAAGGCCTACCCGCAGTACCGGGACGAGGACGTGGTGACGGCCCGGGAGCTGAAAGACATCGAAGACGGGCCCGAGCATCCGGAGGAAAAAGGTACTTTCCTGCGGACGCTGAACGCCCTGCTGGACGGCGGCAAGGCCGGCGTGGAAGTAGGCATCGCCATCATTCCGGGGGTGCTGATCATCTCCACGCTGGTGATGATCCTGACCTTCGGACCGAGCGCCTCCGGAGCCTACACCGGTGCCGCGTACGAGGGCACGGAGCTGCTTCCGGACCTGGCCGGCAAGATCAACGGCTTCTTCAAGGTCTTGTTCGGCTTCAACGATCCCCACCAGATCGCCTTCCCGATCACCGCGCTGGGAGCCGTCGGGGCCGCGCTGAGCCTCGTGCCGAACTTCATGGCCCAGGGCTGGATCGACGGCAACGCCATCGCCGTGTTCACGGCCATCGGCATGTGCTGGAGCGGCTTCCTCTCCACCCACACCGCCATGCTGGACTCCCTGGGCTACCGGGAGCTGACCTCCAAGGCCATCCTCTCCCACACCTTCGGCGGACTGGCCGCCGCCTTCGTGGCGCACTGGGTCTACCTGCTGTTCATGTTGATTATCTAGCGGAAAACGCGGAAACGAAAAGGCCGGCTGCGTAATTACAGCCGGCCCTTTCCGTTGGCATCCGCCGGGGGTCGGCCCCGACGGGACAGGATCATTTCACAGGACCGGGTTTCTCGCCGGCGACTTTCGGCCAGCCGGGATTCTGATAGACCACGGAGGTCTCGAGGTCAGTCTGATCGCCGGATGCCGTCTGACGGAACACGCTCTGCGGGAGCGGATTCAGGTAATGGGCCGGAGTGAAGTTGTACCCGTTGAACACGGAGTTGTTCACCTTGGAAATTTGATATGGGTGGATGTACGGACCGCTTATTTCCAGACTGGACATGTTGCCGGTACCACCTTCCACGTCGACCTTCACCAAGTTGTCTCCGGCATCGTTCGTGAGCTTGCCTTCGTAGGCAGAACCCCAGTACAGCATGCCTTCGATCTGGTAGTCCTTGACCTGGTCGAGCGCTCTCCAGCGCTTGAGATCGGCCATGCGCATGCCTTCCCCGATGAATTCGTTCCGACGCTCGCGCCGGATGTTGTAAAGGGTCGGATCCACCAGTTTGCCCTGCGAGTAAGCCCCGAAGTCCCCGATGGCTTCCTTGCTCATGTCCGTGGCGTTGATGGTCACCCTGTAGTCCTCGTTGATCTTCGCACGCTTGCGCAGGGCCCTCCAGTACTTGTCGGCGGTCGCATCGATGGAACCGCTCTTCTCGTAAGAAGCTTCGATGTAGTTCAGCAAAGCTTCCGCACCCCGGAACACCACGCTGCCGGTCGTACCCTTGTGGTGCAGGGTCTGCATGTAGCTGTTGTAGTGCTTGCCTTTTTTGATGGCATAGCCGGTGACCATGCGGGTCTCGTCGTTGCCCTGCACAATCCAGTCGGGATTGAACAGGTTCACGGAACCGTCCGCATTGTAGTCATCGATGCTTCCGTCCTGCTTGGTGAAGATGCGGATGCGGGAATCCCGCCCCTGCAGGGTGGCCTTGACGCTCTCCTTCTCCCAGGCGGGGTCGTAGCCGGAGCCGGCCGCATAGATCGGCAGGCCGTTCTGCATCACGAAGGAATTCACCAGCCCGCGGGTCCAGCCGGATCCGCCGCCGTTGTTTTCAAGCTGCATCTGGATGTTGTGGGTCACGCCCTGCTTCTCGCTGTAGGCACGCCACATCAGCACTTCCTTGTAGTTCTCCAAATCCTCGTCGCAGAACAGGGTGTAGTAGGAATTGATGCTCTTGAACTTGCTGTCCATGCCTTCCGGGGTGTCGGTGTTCTCGGCAAGCAGGCCGACCATCCTGTCTCCCAGCTCCTTGGCGGATTTCATCGCTTCGGACAGGAAGAAATCAATCTCGGAATCGATGTTGAAGCCGCCGAGGTCTTCGGATTTGCCGGGCCAGCCCGGGCCGCCCGGGACGAAGGCCGTCCCCTTGTGGTGCTTCAGCCAGGTACCCTCATAGAGGGCGACGCGGGAACGGAGCAAGAGCGCGGCATTCCGGCTGATGCGGTTTTTCCCGCCGGGCGCGTCCTCGGAAAGCAGACCGAGCGCCTTGTCCAGGTCGGACAGGATGAAGCGTGCCACCTTGTTCCGGGGCTGCCGCTTGGATGCCTCCACCAGGACTTCTGCCTGGTCGGGAAGGGCGCTCTCTACGATCGGGCAGTCGCCCATGCTCTGCAGCTTGCCGAAGTAGTCGTAGGCGCGCAGGACATAGATCTCACCCACATAGTGCTTGATGTTCCCCTGATTGCCTTCGATGAGTTTCTGCTCCAGTTTCGGGAGCACCTGCTCCAGAAAATAGTTGCAGTGCCGGATCCGGGAAAAGTCCCAGACGCCGGACGTGGCACCAACCCGCCATTCGCCCGGCACCCAGAAGGAGGAGTAGCCCACCGAAGCCTGGTTGTCGGTGCCGTTGTCGTAGCCGAAGGTGCTGATGCCGTAGCTGCCCGGATTGATGGTGGTGAAATCGTACAGGTTGATGGAATAGGCTGCCAGATCCGCTTCAGCCCTGAAATACGTGGGCGGCGTGACCGAACTCTGCGGCTCCTTGTCCAGGAACTTGTCACAGCCGGCCAGCGCGACGAACGCGATTCCGATGATGAATATGTCGATGATCTTTTTCATGATGCGCAATAGTTAGAAAGTGATGTCAAGTCCGACGGAGAATGTCCTGGAGAGCGGGTAGGTCTTGCCGAAGCCCTTGTCGCCGATTTCGACCAGTTCCGGATCCGCGGTATCCGTGAATTTGGTGACCGTCCACAGGTTCTCGGCGGAAGCGAACACGCGCAGCCGCTCGACATAGAACTTGCGGGAGAGCTGCTGCGGCAGGGTGTAGCCCAGCGTCAGGTTCTTCAGACGGGCGTAGGCCGCGTTCTGCAGGTAACGGCTCTGAACGTAGTTGTTCCGCCCGCCGCTCCAGTTTGCGGAGGGATAGTAGCCGTCCAGATTCTGCCCCAGCGGATGATTCGCATCGGCGCGGAAGTAGTCCAGATGCTGCTTCAGGCCCAGCGCCTGCCATTTGCTGATGCCGCAGGCCCCCCAGAAGGGAGCATCGTCGCGGCCCGGCCAGTAGTCGCGCTTGAGAGTTCCCTGCCAGAACATCTTGAAGTCGAATCCTTTCCAGTCAGCCGTGAGGTTCAATCCGAAGTTGTAGCGGGGGGTGGTGTTGCCGATGATCTTCATGTCGCCCGGCTTGTCGACCGTGTTCTCGCCGTTGTCCACGACACCGTCCTTGTTGAGGTCGGCGTACATGATGTCGCCTGCCGTCCAGTTGCTGCCGAGCCGGCTCTGGTCCACCTTGGCCAGCCAGCCGTTCATCTCCTGCTCGGACTTGGCGATTCCCACGGTCTCGTAGCCCCAGATGTCCCCGAGATGGGCACCCACATAATACTTGTCCAGCGTTTTGGCGGGATTCGGGTACTTGTCGATGACCACGGTGTTGTCGCTCAGGGTCAGGGTGACGCCGTAGTTGAAGTCTCCGATAAAGTCACGCCAGCCGACCTGCAGGTCCCAGCCCTTGGAAGTCATGTCCAGGTTGTTGACCTTGGGAACGGCCGTTCCGAGGATGTCGGGAAGTTCGGGAGCGGGACCCACCATGTCGTAGGTCTTGCGCTGGAAGTAGCCGAAGCTGCCCGTCAGCCGGTTGTTGAAGAGGCCCCAGTCCAGACCGATTTCCCAGGTGCGGTTCTTTTCCCAGGTCAGGAGGGAGGAGACCAGGTCCGGCTCGCTGGAAATGTTCGGTTTCTGACCGCCGACGAGCCAGTTCCCGCCCTTGGCGGAGTAGCCCATGGTCGGATAGAACGGATACCAGTTGTCCGTGTTCTGGTTGCCCAGCTGCCCCCAGGAAGCGCGCACCTTCAGCAGATCTACGATGTCCCGTGCGGACTCCATGAACGGTTCACGCGCGAGGTTCCAGCCGGCGGAGAAGGACGGGAACCAGTTCCATCGCTTCTCGCGGATGAACCGGGAGCTTCCGTCGTAGCGGAGATTGGCCTCGAAGAGGTAACGTCCGTCGAAGTCATAGTTCAGACGGCCGAAAAAGCCGGCGGTGGACCAACTTTTGTAAGCCCCTCCCACCTTCGGATCGGCGGCGGTGGTGTTGAGCGTCGGGAGATTGGACAGGATGCCGTTCTGCTGTGCGGAGAAATCCCGCGCGTTCAGCAATTCGGACTGGAAACCGGCCATCACCTTGAAGTTGTGCAGGCCGAAGGAGCGAAGATATTCCGAATAGATGTTCGGATTGAAGTAGTTGTTCTTCCAGTACTCCTCTTTCACCGAAGAATTGGCATTGTTGGTGACGTACGGAATGCCGTCCGCATCATAGCCATAAGTCGTGAGCCAGTCCGTGTGGCGGTTGTCCACATTGATCCGGTAGTTCAGTTCCGCATGGATCGTCCAGCCTTCGAGCGGAGTGATGAGGAAGGCCAGCTGCTGCGCCAGCATGTCGCTCTGTTCCTTGTGCTGGCCGCCGGCAGAGAGTTCCGAGATGAAAGATTCCGGAACAGGGTGTCCGTTCGGATCGGTGGTCGGCACGATCGGCCAGTACCGCATGACATTGTGGTAGAAAACCGAGTCGTCGACCCAGCTCGGGGACACGAAATCCGTGCGGCCGAAACGGACGTTCCAGGACAGGTTCAGCCAAGCGGCGATGTCCGTGCTGATCCGGCCGTTCACGGAGTAGCGCTGCTTGTCATCCTTTCCATGGCGGAGTATGCCGTCCTGGGTGAGGAAGTAGGCGGAGAGGTAATACTTTGTCTTCGCAGTTCCGCCGCTGACGCTCAGATTGTGTTCCTGCGAGAAGCTGTTGCCGAAATGCTCCTTCAGCCAGTCCGTGTTGCCGACGGGCAGGAGGTTGGGGTCATCCCAGACCTCCCAGCGGTTGTTCTTGTTCCTGAACATCTTCGGCTTGGTGTTGTCGGTCTGCGCGGCCTTCACTTTCTGCAGCCAGGCATCCGAGAACCAGACGCCGCTGCCGGAATTGACGCTCGCGTCGTTCATGTACAGCGCCCATGTGTAGGAATCCATCATCTCCGGCATGTTCAGCGGAACATTGAAGCGGAAACTGTTGCTGTAGTTGACCGTGGTACGGCCTTCCGCACCCCGCTTGGTCGTGACGAGGATCACGCCGCCGGCAGCGCGGGAACCGTAGATGGAAGAAGCCGACGCATCCTTCAGAACGGAGATGCTGGCCACGTCATGCGGATTCAAGGTGTTCATGTTCCCCTCGATGCCATCGATGAGCACCAGCGGGTTGACCGATGAACCCTCTCCGATGGTACCGGAACCGCGGATGTTGAACGCCTTCTCGGAGTTCAGGGCGCCGCCGAGGGATCCCGTGAAGAAGTTCATGCCCGGAACCGTCCCCTGGAGGGCGTCCACCACGGAGTTCACCGGACGGGAGGAAATTTCTTTCGCATCCACGACGGACACGGCGCCGGTCAGATTGACCTTCTTCTGGGTGCCGAAACCGACCACCACCACCTCGTCGAGGTACTGGGTGTCTTCTTCCAGGACGACGGAAAGCTCGCCGCCGTTCCAGGTCACCGTCTGGGACTTGTAGCCGAGAATGGAAATCTCGAGCACATCTCCGGCGGACACGTTGTCGAGGGTGAACCGGCCGGAGACATCGGTGAGCGTCCCCCGCACGGTGCCGCGCAAGACGATGGAGGCACCGACCACGGGCTCGCCTGCCACATCGGTCACGATGCCCCGGCACACTGCCGTCTGCTGACTGTCCGCCGCAACATTCCCCGTACCGACGGAAGCGGATGCGATGGCTCCGCCCCACACGCTGAATGCCAGCAAACAGATGCCTACTAGATAAATTCGTTTACTCATGGTGTTTTGATTTAGTTGATTGTTTGATTTAGTTGATTGAATGTGGTTTGTATCGGTTGAAAGTCAAGTGCTGCGGGTTCCGTATCGGTCTGCTGTACAAAAATACTAAAAAAAGGCATCATAACCATGCAAATGTTAAAAAAATGTTACATCTTCGGCGGGGTCAAGGCTAAAACGGATGGGTTTTCGCCAGTTTCAGAAAAAATCTGATGCTTTTTTCATCAAAAATCACTATATTTATCAATTGATTTAATCACATAGACATGAAACAGCTCATCGAATGCGTGCCGAATTTCAGCGAAGGCCGCAACCAGGATGTCATCCATCAGATTGTCAAGGCGATCGCGGACACGACCGTCGGCGAAGAAAAGGTCAAGGTCTTGAACGTGGACCCCGGCGAGGCCACCAACCGGACGGTGGTCACCTTCGTGGGAACGGTCGACGCCGTGCTCGAAGCGGCCTTCCAGGGCGTGAAATGCGCCGGGGAGGTGATCGACATGCGGCACCACCACGGTACGCATCCGCGTTCCGGAGCCTGCGACGTGCTGCCGCTCGTGCCCATCGCGGGGATCACGCTCGCCGAATGCGGCGAACTCGCCCGCGGACTGGCCGAACGCATATTCAAGGAACTCGGCATTCCCTGCTACTGCTACGAAGCCGCCGCCCGCAAGCCCGAACGGCGGAACCTGGCGGTCTGCCGGGCCGGGGAATATGAGGCCCTGCCGGAAAAGATCGCGGATCCCGCCCGGAAACCGGATTTCGGCCCGGACACCTTCAACGAGACGGTCGCGAAGAGCGGCGCCACCAATGTGGGCGCGCGCAACTTCCTCGTGGCGGTGAACTACAACCTCAACACCACCTCCACGCGGCGTGCGATGGCGGTGGCGTTCGACGTGCGCGAGAAAGGCCGTCCGATGCGCGAAGGCGGCACCCCGACGGGCAAGATCCTGAAGGACGAGGCCGGGAAGACGATCTGGCAGCCCGGCACCCTGAAGGGCTGCAAGGCCATCGGCTGGTACATCGATGAATATGGCATCGCGCAGGTGTCCATGAACATCACCGACATCGAAGCGACCCCGCTGCATGTCGCTTACGAGGAAGTCAGCCGTGCGGCGGCCGCCCGCGGACTGCGGGTGACGGGAGCCGAAATCGTCGGCCTGGTGCCCAAGCGCGTGCTCATCGACGCCGGCAAGTTCTATCTGGAGAAGCAGCAGCGCTCCCTCGGCATTTCCGAGGAGGAAATCATCAAAATCGCCGTCAAGTCCATGAGCCTGGACGACCTGAAGCCGTTCTGCGCCCATGAGAAGGTGATTGAATACATGATGGAGGACGAACAGGAACGGGCCGTGAAGGAACGGCTGGTCCGCATGACGGCGAAGGGCTTCGCGCAGGAAACCGCTTCCGAATCCCCCGCCCCGGGCGGCGGCTCCGTCTCCGCCTACATGGGCGCCCTCGGTGCGGCCCTCGGCACGATGGTGGCCAACCTGTCCGCGCACAAGCGGGGCTGGGACGACCGGTGGAAGGAATTTTCGGACTGGGCGGAAAAGGGCCAGGCCGTGATGCAGGAACTGCTCGCGCTGGTGGACGAGGACACGGCGGCCTTCAACCGGATCATGGAAGCCTTCGGGATGCCCAAGGGCAGTGACGAGGAGAAGGCCGCCCGCGCCGCCGCGATCGAAGCGGCCACGCTGTACGCCTCCGAAGTGCCGCTGCGGACCATGCAGGTGTCCTGCAAAGTCTTCGAAATCGTGCAGGCGATGGCCGAAACCGGCAATCCCAACTCGGTCTCCGATGCCGGCGTCGGTGCCCTGGCCGCCCGTGCGGCGGTGCTCGGTGCCCGGCTGAACGTGCGGATCAACGCCTCCGGCCTGCAGGACAAGACCAAGGCTGCGGCGCTGCTCGCGGAAGCCGACGAAATCGCGGCGAATGCCGGCGACGCCGAAGCCGAGGTCCTTGCGATCGTGAATTCGAAAATCCAATAGCGCCATGACATTTCAAGAAGAGATATTGGCGGGAATCCCGCAAGACCGGCTGCCGGAGCCGAAACCGTATGACAAGACGATCAACCATGCGCCCAAGCGCAAGGACATCCTCACGGACGAGCAGAAAGTGCTGGCGCTGAAGAACGCACTGCGGTACTTCCCGCAGCGGTTCCACGAAACCCTGGCACCCGAATTCGCGCAGGAACTCCGGGAGTACGGCCGCATCTACATGTACCGGTTCCGCCCTTCCTACGACATCTACGCCCGTCCGATCGACGAATATCCCTGCCGCTCGCGGCAGGCGGCGGCCATCATGGCGATGATCCAGAACAACCTGGACCCGCGGGTCGCCCAGCATCCCCACGAACTCATCATCTACGGCGGCAACGGTGCCATCTTCCAGAACTGGGCTCAGTACCGGCTTACCATGCAGTACCTCGCCACGATGACGGACGAACAGACGCTGGCCATGTATTCCGGCCATCCCATGGGCCTCTTTCCGAGCCACAAGGACGCCCCGCGGGTGGTGGTCACCAACGGCATGGTCATTCCCAATTATTCCAAGCAGGATGACTGGGAGCGGTTCAACGCCCTGGGCGTGTCCCAGTACGGCCAGATGACGGCCGGTTCCTATATGTACATCGGCCCGCAGGGCATCGTGCACGGCACGACCATCACGGTCATGAACGCGGCACGCAAACAGCTGAAAGCGAAGGGGATCCCCGGCACGCGCGAGCACATGAAGGGGCTGCTGTTCGTGACGGCGGGCCTCGGCGGCATGTCCGGCGCCCAGCCCAAGGCGGGCAACATCGCCGGCGTGGTCAGCGTGACGGCGGAGATCAACCCGCTCGCCGCGAAGAAGCGCTTCGAACAGGGCTGGGTGGACGAGCTGCACGAGGATCTCGACACCCTCGTCCCCCGCATCCGCAAAGCCGTGGAAGGCCGGGAGGTGGTGTCCCTCGCCTACGTGGGCAATGTGGTCGATCTCTGGGAGCGGCTGGCACAGGAACAGCTTCATGTGGACCTCGGCTCCGACCAGACGTCGCTGCACAACCCCTGGGCCGGCGGCTACTACCCGGCGGGATATTCCCTGGAGGAGTCCAAGCGGATGATGGCGGAAGAGCCGGAGCGGTTCCAGGAGGCGGTACGTGCTTCGCTGCGCCGACAGGTTGCGGCCATCAACCAGCTGACCGCCGCAGGCATGTATTTCTTTGACTATGGCAACGCCTTCCTGCTGGAATCGTCCCGGGCGGGGGCGGACATCCTCCGGCCCGACGGCAAGTTCCGCTATCCTTCCTACGTGCAGGACATCATGGGGCCGCTGTACTTCGACTACGGCTTCGGTCCGTTCCGCTGGGTGTGCATGAGCGAAAAGCCCGAAGACCTGGCCAAGTCGGACGAACTGGCCGTGAAGGTCCTGTCGGAAGAAGCCGCAAACGCGCCCGAAGAGATCCAAGGGCAGATGCGGGACAATATTCACTGGATTGAAGAGGCCGGCCGCAACCACCTGGTGGTAGGCTCGCAGGCGCGCATCCTCTACGCCGACTGCGAAGGCCGCACGAAAATCGCGCTGGCCTTCAACGAGGCCATCCGCAAGGGAGAAATCACGGCACCGATCGTGCTCGGCCGCGATCACCACGACGTGTCCGGCACCGATTCCCCCTTCCGGGAGACGTCCAACATCTACGACGGCTCGCAGTTCACGGCCGACATGGCCATCCAGAACGTCATCGGGGACGGCTTCCGGGGAGCGACCTGGGTGTCGATCCACAACGGAGGCGGCGTCGGCTGGGGCGAAGTGATCAACGGCGGCTTCGGGATGGGGATCGACGGTTCCGAAGATTCCGCGCGCCACATCCGCCAGATGCTGTTCTGGGATGTGAACAACGGGATCGCCCGGCGCAGCTGGGCCCGCAACGAAGGGGCGGACCACGCCATCCGGCGCGAAATGGAACGGACCCCGGGCCTGCAGGTCACCCTGCCGCACCTCGCCGACGAAACCCTTATCCGGAAAACCTTACATCATGCATAACCACTTCCGGCTTCAGGCCTGCCGCAACCGAGCATTGAAAATCGAGCGAACGCGAAGTTTTTTGCAGCTGCGAGGCCAGGCAAGAACTGAAGCCGGAAGAAGAAACCTCACGCAATGACACACATCATTTCGAAAGCACATCTGAGCCTTGCAGAGATCAAGGCGATTCTGGACAACCACGAACAGCTGGAACTGGGGCAGGAGGCGGTCGCCGCGATCGAGAAATGCCGCAGGTACCTGGACGCCAAGATGGAAGACCCGGAGAAGCCGGTCTACGGCGTCACCACGGGCTTCGGTTCCCTGTGCAACGTCACCATCCCGGCCGACGAACTCTCGCAACTCCAGCACAACCTGGTGATGTCCCACGCCTGCGGCACGGGCGAGCAGGTCCGGCCGGAAATCGTGCGGCTGATGCTGCTGCTCAAGGCGCAGTCCCTGTCCTACGGTCATTCCGGCGTGCAGTTGGCCACGGTCCAGCGGCTGCTGGACATGTTCAACCACGACGTGCTGCCGATCGTGTACCAGCATGGGTCGCTCGGCGCTTCCGGGGATCTCGCTCCCCTCGCCCACATGAGCCTTCCGCTCATCGGGCTGGGCGAAGTGCTGTACAAGGGCCGGGTCCGTCCCAGCGCGGAGGTGTGGAAGGAACTCGGCTGGGAAGCGATCCGGTTGCAGTCCAAGGAAGGGCTGGCCCTGCTGAACGGCACCCAGTTCATGAGCGCCCATGCGGTCTGGTCCCTGCTCCAGTGCCACCGGCTGTCGGAATGGGCGGACAAAATCGGTGCCCTGTCCCTGGAAGCATACGACGGGCGGATCGATCCGTTCCTCCCCCTCACCCATCAGCTCCGTCCGCACCGCGGACAAATCGACACGGGCGAGCGCTTCTGCCGCCTGCTGGAAGGCAGCGAACTCATCCGGACCTTCAAGGAGCATGTGCAGGACCCCTATTCTTTCCGCTGCATCCCGCAGGTGCACGGTGCGGTCAAAGACTGCATCCGCTATGCGGAATCGGTGATCGAGACCGAAATCAACAGTGCGACGGACAATCCCAACGTGTTCCCGGACGAAGACATGATCATCTCGGCGGGTAATTTCCACGGGGAGCCCATCGCCATTCCGATGGACACCCTGGCCATCGCCATGTCCGAACTTGCGAACATCTCGGAACGCCGGATCTACCGGCTCATCTCCGGACAGCGCGGACTGCCGAAGTTCCTGGTCGCCAATCCGGGCGTCAACAGCGGCTTCATGATTCCGCAGTACACGGCGGCCTCCATCGTGAGCCAGAACAAGGGTCTCTGCTGGCCGGCATCCGTGGATTCCATCCCTTCCTCCCAAGGGCAGGAGGACCACGTCAGCATGGGTTCCAATGCGGCTACGAAACTGGTGCGGGTGGTGGACAACTGCGAGGAGGTGCTGGCCATCGAGCTCTTCAATGCGGCGCAGGCGCTGGACTTCCGGCACCGGCTGGCCAAAAAGAAGTCCTCGGATGCTGTGGAAGACTTGTTCCTTGCTTTCCGCAAGGTGGTGCCATTCATCCAGGACGATGTGTACATGCATCCGCTCATCGAAGCTTCGATAGATTTCATCCGGGAATGACCCTCATCACGAACATCGCCGAGATCGTCGGCATCGCCCCGAAAGGCGTCCTGCGCAAGCAGGGGGCCGAAATGGACGAATTGACCACGTTGAAGGATGCCTGGATCGCCATCCGGGACGGACGGATCGCGGCCTTCGGACCGATGTCCACCCTCCCGACGCCCTGCGCCACCGACGAAGTCATCGATGCGGAGGGAGGCCTGGTGCTGCCTTCTTTCTGCGACTCCCACACGCACATCTGCTATGCAGGCACCCGCGAGCAGGAGTTCATCGACAAGATCAACGGCCTGAGCTATGCGGAAATTGCGGCGCGGGGCGGCGGGATTCTCAACTCCGCCGACCTGCTGCACCGCACGGACGAGGCGGAGCTGTACCGGCAGACAAAAGTCCGTGTCGACGAGATGATCCGGATGGGGACGGGAGCGATTGAAATCAAGAGCGGTTACGGACTCACCCCGGAAGACGAACTGAAGATGCTGCGGGTGATCCGCCGCATCCGGAAGGAATCACCCGCCATCATCCGGGCCACGTTCCTCGGGGCCCATGCCGTGGGCAGGGCCTATCTCGGCCGCCAGGGGGACTATGTCGACCTGGTCGGCCGCGAGATGATCCCGGCCGTCGGGGCGGAAAACAAGCGCGGGGATGTTCCCCTTGCTGAATATGTGGACGTGTTCTGCGACGAAGGCTTCTTCACCCCCGAAGAGACCGCCCGCATTCTGGAAGCCGGCAAAGCCTGGGGGCTCGTGCCGAAGATCCATGCCAACGAGCTGGCCTGTTCGGGCGGAGTCCAGGTCGCAGCCGCCCACGACGCACTCTCCGTGGACCATCTGGAACGCACGACGGATGCAGAAATCGAGGCGCTGCGCGGGAAGCGGACGATGCCGACCATGCTGCCCGGCTCCTCGTTCTTCCTCGGTCTGCCGTACGGAAGGGCAAAGGAATATATTCAGGCGGGACTGGGGATTGCCCTCGCTTCAGACTACAATCCGGGTTCCTCCCCCTCCGGCGATATGCGCTTTGTCATGGCCCTGGGGTGCATCCGCATGCGGCTGACTCCGGCACAGGCGTTCAACGCCGTCACGCTGAACAGTGCCTACGCCATGGGCGTCAGCGACATCGCGGGCTCCATTACAGAAGGCAAGCGGGCGAATCTGATCCTGACGGAACCGATTCCCTCGCTCGCGCATATTCCCTACTGCCACCACACCCCGTTCATCCGCAGGGTACTATTGGGGGGAAAGATTATCTGAAAGAGAAGCGCAGTCCGAATGCGAAGGTAAAATCAAGCGGACGGCTCGTGTAGATCGACTGGACGTCGGATCCGTTGGCGAAGCGGTAGCTCACGCCCGGCTCCGCATAGATTCCCAGCACCGGCAACACGTTGAACTGCACGCCCGCGGCCGCATTCACGGACCATTGCAGCGGATCGATCCCGAGCTTCCGTTCTTCGGGGGAACCGACCGAGACCCCGTCCGCCGTGATCGTGCTCTTGACACTTCCGGACACACATTTTTCCATCATCCCGCCTGCGCTGGCGTAGAGCGACAGGTAGCGGGTGTCCAGAAAATTCGCCGTCAAGTCAAGCGGGAATCCGACATAGCGGAGCGTCTGGGCATCTTCCGAAACCGTCGCCCCGGAGATCGTGGTGAAGGTGCTCTTGAGGATGGAATAGTCCAGCCCCGCTTCCACGCCCAGGACCTTTCCCAACTGCCAGCGGAAGGCTACTCCGGTACGGATCGGACGCTTGTGGTCCACGCGGTCCATGACGGTCGCAGGAGCAAAACTCGCCGCGCGGGTCACGACGCTCAGATTCCCTTCACCGTTTTCGTTGACCGGCAGGGTGTTCGGGGCCGCACCGCGGTAGAACATGATGGGATTGTAGGACGATGACTGCTGCGTCCCGGTGGCTCCGCCCGAGAAGTCCAGGCTCACACCGTCCGGAAGGAACGCCCGACCGGAATCTTCCAGAGAGGCGGATGCATAGCCGGACCAGTCCTCCCCTGCATGGGGTTGCACGGACGGCGGCAGGGCCTCGGCAGACATCTCCTGCTTCTCTTCCGGCACAACCGTCCGGGTCATTTCCGGTTCCGCCGGCTGCAGGGTGGAAGGTTCCGGGGCGGCTTCCGCCGCATCTGCAAGCAGGTGCGCCGTACCGGAGGGCCGCATTTCTGCAGGGGAAGTCCGCCTTCCCCGGTTGTTGACTGAAGAAGGTGATGATTGGGAAGGGGAAGCCGGACTTTCCCGCAGGTCGGCAAAAGACTGTTCTGCTATCGGTTTCCGAATGTCGGCGGATTGCCCGGACGCCTCCGAAGCGAGCCGGGTGTCGCTCCCGACAGGCACGACCGCGACGGCATCCGCTCCGCCGCCAGGGCCGGCAAGCCGGATCCCCGCAAAAATGCCGAAGGCGATGACCGCAGCAGCGGCCGCCGTGCGCCACAGCCACGGCGGCAGAAGGGGCTTCCGCGCCGAAGCAGGGCCGGGGACAGCGGACTCGATCGCGTTCCACAGCCCTTCGGGGGCGGGCTCCTCGAAGTCCTCCATCCGCTTTTTCAGGCTATCCAACCAATCTCTTTCCATTATGCCGTCTCCGTTTTGCGTTGATATTCTTTAATTTTCTTTGCCAGGACCGCCCTGGCTCTGTGCAACTGGGATGCGGATGTGCTCTCCGTGATCCCGAGCATTTCTGCGATCTCCTTGTGGCTCTTCTCCTCAAATGCGTAGAGGTTGAGCACTGCCCTGTAGCCGTCCGGCAATTCCCGAATCATCCGCTGGAGCACCGGCGGCGGGGTTCCCCCCACCTCCCGCTCTTCTTCCTCCGCTTCCCGGTCGGGCAGATCCCACTGGTACTGAACCGTGTTCTGCCTCTTGCGCTTGCGCAGGCTTTTCAGGGCTTCGTTGACCGCGACCTGGCGCATCCACGCTTTCAGGGAACCTTCCCCGCGGTAGTCAAACTTGTCGAGCGAAGAAAAAATCTTCACGAAACTGTCCTGCAGCACATCCCGCAGTTCCTCGTCTCCAGGCAGATACCGGGAACAGGTGGCCGTCAGATACCTTGCGTAGCAGTCGTAGATCTGCTTCATGGCCAGATGGTCGCCTTTCCGGGCTCGTACAACAAGCTTCCGCTCGATTTCTTCAGTCAACGATGTCATCCCGGGTCACTGGCGACGAACCTTGTACACCAGTTTCAATTCTTTCTTCTGCGGCTGGCTGTCGTAGGACAGCCACTTCAGGGGCAATATCACCTCATCCTCCTTGATCGCGGGCATCAGGTCCGAGATCTTGAACGAAACGATCCCGTCTCTCCACACGGTTCCGTTGCGGTCCCCGTTCACGGAGTGGACGAACTCCAGCTCCCGCGGATTGTCGGGGTTGATCAGCAGGTTGACCAGGTGCGGGTGCAGCCGGTCGGCGTCCTCGCCCCATTTCGCGCTGAAATGGAGGGTCACATAGCCGTCCTCGCAGACCGTCAGCCAGTCCGTGATGATGTCCACGGGTTCCACGTCCTTGTAGGGCAGGTCCGCCACATGCATCAACATGGCCGGCTTGGTGCGCACGGTGTCCACCCGCATGACGCGGACGCGGTGCGAATATTGCTGGCTCCGTTCGTCCAGCAGGCTGAAATTGACCAAAGCGCGGATTTCTTTCTTGTTCAGGTAGGGGTTCTTCCAGCCTACCGGTTCCAGGGTCGTGGAATCATCCAGCTGAAAAAAACTTTCCCCGGAAGGAAGGGTCTTGATGGTCACGATGGCATCCGGCCAGAAGAAGGCGAAGCCGCGGGGCGAATTCTGATCCAAGTATCCCTTTGAGCAGGAGGAGAAGAACCCGATCCCGGCCGCCAGGGTCGAAAGGAGAACAAATTTGAAAATATGCGTTTTATTCATGGCGTGTAGCAGCGTTTTTTTTACAACTCCATTGCACTAAATCCCGGTGAATCGGAATCTTGCACAAATCTACTGCAATTTGGCGAAATATTTCCTATTTTCGCACAAACGAACGAAACACTCCCCAATAAAGGTCGCCATGAAGAAAAAGACCCTTTTCAGAATCCTTGTATCCCTGGTACCGATTGTTGTCCTGGTAGCGCTCCTGGCCCTGAACATCAGCATTTTCGGGAGCGATGCCATCCTGGGTGCCAGCCAGGTCACCCTGCTGTTCGCCGCAGGCACCTGCATCTGGCTCTCCATGTGGCTGTTCAAGACCCCGTGGCAGAAGTTCGAAGACGCGATCCGGAGCAACATCGGAGACGTGACGACCGCGATCGTGATCCTGTTCCTGATCGGTGCGGTCTCCGGCACCTGGACCATGAGCGGGATCGTCCCCATGTTCATTTACTACGGCGTGAAAGTCATCAGCCCCAAGATCTTCCTCTTCACCGCCTGCGCCATCTCCGCCTTCGTCTCGCTGATGATCGGGAGTTCCTGGACCACGATCGCCACCATCGGTGTCGCCCTGCTGGGGATTGGCAAGGCGGAGGGGTTCAGCGAGGGCATCATCGCCGGGGCCATCATTTCCGGGGCCTACTTCGGCGACAAGATCTCCCCCCTGTCGGACACGACCGTGATGGCCTCCTCCATCAACGGGGTACCGATCTTCACCCATATCCGCTACATGCTGCTCACGACGGTGCCCTCCATCACCATCACCCTGATCCTCTTCCTGATCCTCAGCTTCTCGCACACCGGGGCGCTGCCCGCCACCATTTCTGAATATACCGACGCCCTGGACGCGAAGTTCAATCTGTCGCCCTGGCTCATGGTCGTGCCCGTGCTGACCGGGGTGATGATCGCCCGGAAGTTCCCGGCCCTGATCGTGCTGGCGCTCTCTGTGCTGGCGGCGGGCGTCGCGGCCGTCGTGTTCCAGCCGGACATCCTGCGGGAAATCGGGGCCGGTCATGGGGCTTCCGCAAAAGTGATATTCACGGGCATCGTTCGGACCGTGTATGATTCGGTCGAAGTGGTTACCGGAAATCCCAAGGTGGACGGGCTGCTGTCCACGCGCGGGATGCTGGGCATGCTCAACACGGTGTACCTGATCATCTGCGCCATGTGCTTCGGCGGGAGCATGAAAGCCAGCGGCATGCTCCGCCACCTGGCCTCCCTGCTGCTCCCCTTCACGCGCGGGAGGGCAAGCCTCGTCGGCTCCACCGTCGTTTCGGGTACCCTCCTGAACGGAATCGTATCCGATCAATACCTTTCCATCATTCTGACATCCAACATGTTCGGAGGAATATTCGAAAGAATGGGGTACGAGAAACGACTGCTGAGCCGGTCGATCGAAGATTCGGCGACCGTCACCTCTCCCCTCTTTCCCTGGAGCAGCTGCGGCATGACCCAAGCCACGATCCTGAGCGTCCCTACGCTGGTCTATCTGCCTTTCTGCTTCTTCAACCTGCTCAGCCCGCTGATGAGCATCCTCGTCGCCCTTGTCGGCTTCAAGATCATCCGGCCCCGTACACGTCCAGACGAAAAAAGCGGCAGGAACAGTCTCCCACCGCTTCCAGATAGCTGATTCAGAATCAATTTGTTGCCAAAGAGGCCCGTACCCCGTGATCGAAATCGTTGGTGGAATTGTTGGTGTCGACCAGTCTGCCGTCGCTCCCCTTCTTGCGGATGCACGCCTTGCCGAAGCGCTGCTTGTCATGGTCCACCGTACTCACGTACGTGTAGCCGGCATCGATGCTGTCGTGCCAGCTCAAGATGGACAGTTTCTCCTGAATGGAACAATTGACACCGTCAAGCACCCACTTGTTCGGAACCATGTAGGCTTTCACAATCCTCATGGGGAAGTCGCCTACCGGAGAGTGATTGATGTAGTCACCTTCCCATTTATAGGCCGCAAGGTATTTTTCCATCGTCATGCCATAGGGTGGCATAGAGATGATGTAGCCCTCAAACCCCCGGTTGTGCAGGACCCAATAGGAAAGCGAATAGGTGAACCAGATGTCGAGGTTCGGGACATCCGGATTGTCGATGTCCTGATTAGCGGCACTGGTGGAACGGTCGTACCACTCGAAATCCGCATGACTCAGGTCGAAGGAATTCGGATTGGTGGCCTTGTGGTTCTGGGCGTTATTCACAACCAGCAGGTACTCGCCGGGCTTCACCGGCACATCATCCCCGTCACCCGGGATGACATAGACGGTTCCGACCCCGCAGGCGGTGTCGCGGATCGGCTTCACGATCTCGAAATTAAGCGTGGAAGGATACTTGGCCTCCGAAATCATCAGCCCGTCCAGATAGAGGACTTCATCCGTGTTGTTGGTGAATTTGAAGTATTGGTCGCCGTTGTGCTTCTCTGGCCTTCCCGTAGCAGGCAGGGCATTGCTCGCGAAGAAGATCTCTCCGATCAGCAGTTCTCCGGGCTCGATATTCCGCCAGCTCTGCTCCACCGAGAGCGTTTCCAGCAGTTTGCCCGCCGAAGTCTTCAGCAGAACGTCCGCCCGCCGGTTTTCCGCTGTGCGGTTCGTGTCCAGCTGCAGAATCACGCTGTCCTTCCGGGTTTCTGCCACCGTAATCCAGTCCGGAACTTCGACTTGGTAGCTATAGCCTTCCACGGCGGGGACAGCCAGTCTGCCGCCGCGGGCGCGCATCTTCCGGGACAGAGCCTCCGGTTTTTCCGGCGGCACCGGGGCACTCTGGGTCACGGTCACGATGACCGGTCCATTGACGGTTTTGAACGTAATCGTAGAAGCCCTCAGTTCGGCATCCTCATGGGGTTGTGCCTTGATCACGACCGAGGCATCGGAATTTCCGCGCATTTGAGAAAGGGTGTACCAGGAATCGCCTTCAGGAATGGAGGCAGACCAATCATGGTCAGAAGTGATGAACACCGTCTGTTCCCCCCCCTTGGCATCAAATGCGACAGCGGTGCTGGAGATCTCGAAAATCGGATCTTTGCTTTTGCAGGCTGCCAGCAGCAGCAAAACGGAAGAAAATAAAAGAATTTTTTTCATGATGAAATAAGTTTGAAAGTGTGTTTAAAATCCCAGACCGACGGCGGCAGCGAGAACCAGCGTCCTTCCTCCCGCTTTGAAGGTGCGATGCGTGCAGGCCGTCCAGCAATAGACCGATGTGTTCCGGCCGATGTCGCGCTGGACCCTGATATCAACGCCGTACGCCATCCGGAAGGAAGTAAATCGTCCGTAGGAATATTCAAGCATCTCCCGGATGCGGACATCGGTGTGTTCTGTCGGAACAGACAAGACACCGGTCGGTAGTGCGGCCGTGCATCCGAGACGGATTCCGCAGTCCAGCATCCATTTCCCGGTGCTTCGGAGCAGTCCGCCCCGGATTTCGGTCCGCAGCAAGTCAAATTCCATCTTCCGCTGCGGAAACCGGTAGGAAGCAGCGGAATGATCGTAGGAAACGGCAGGGCAAACGGAGAAAGCCCCCGCACGGGAAGGCAGTTCCACGGCACCCGACAGCCCGGCTGACACGCTCCGGCTCCGGTACATGGGCAGAGAACCCAGAATTGGATACTCGTCATTTCTCCCGGCCCCGACGATGTTCTCGAGATTCTGCCGGACTTTACACGCAGCATGGAAAAGGGTGCTCCAACGGATGGAGCCATCCAGACAACGAAATCCGGCAAGTGCTTCCAGCTTCCGCACCCGGAGTTCCGTGATCGGCACTTCATTCTGGAGATCCAAGTGATTCTTGACACGGGCCATGCTGCCGGACAGCATGGCTGTCCAGCCCCGGAATCCTGCCGGAATCAACAGGAAAGCACCCTCGAATCCGTGTCCGAGATAGCGGGAAGAAGTAAAGTCCCCGGCTCCGTCAAATCTTGCGAAACGGCTTCCAAGCCCCGTAAAATGGAGTTCCGAAGTGTTGGCGCCAAGCGCATTGAAAAAGGTAACACCTTGTGACTGTTTGTAGATCCGGACGGCGCTGTTGGCGCAAAGGACTTGCTTGCGCAATGGGCAGCCGATGGTGAACATCGCTTTGAAATCAGAGACTATGTTGCGCGGGCGAGGATCGACTTGACGGAACTCATGCAAGGCACGGTAACTACCCTGCAGGCCGCAGAAAGCATGCTTTCCCCGACACGAATAGGCTCCGAAGAAGGAATATTGTTCCTTCTGCAGATTTCCGCCGACCGTGTCTGCCATCACGACCGGACACAGCAGTTCAAAATCAGAGGTCGAATTCCACAGGACATTCCGCTTGACACCTCTGACATAATCCGCCCCCGCTCTGACAGCTGAGCGAGCGTTCAGTCTGCGGATGGACTGGACGTGGAACACCCCTTGAAAGCATCCATCTCCTTCCTGCAGGAGAAAGGCTTTTTGCTCGCTGCGCATGTCGAAACGAGTTTCTAGGTCCGTGTAGGAAGGCTGGCCGGAGAACAGGAAGGCTCCGGCAGAATGCGCGTCGATTTCCGCTCGGCCCAGTGCCAGCGCGGGGCTCCGGCCGACAGCCGCACGCACAATGACCGCCAGTGAATCTTTCCGCTGCGCCGGAAGCGACAGGACGGAAAGCATTGCCACAAAAACCGACAGGATATGCAGGAAAGGTGTCCGCATCAGTTCAGAATCGTCAGTTCAAGTTGCAACGTCCGGGTGTCTTCCAGCAGGGCGACTGCCTTGTCGGGGTAGTTGTAGGATGAACAGCGCACCCTTTTCCGCTGTCCGTCGCTGAAGGTTGCATCACCGTCGAATGCGATGAGATAGACCCCTTTTCGGAGCTTGACCGTAGCCTGTCCCTTCTGGAAAACGGGGATCTCATAATCCTGCCGGGTGTTGAGATCCCGTATGAAGGATCCTTCCAGCGCATTGTCCACCTCAAGCCTCTCCACATCGGCCGAGGCCGCATGACATGTCACGCGCAGTTGTACGATAGTGAAAATGTTCGGTTCGGAGGCCTTTCTGCATCCGAGGCAAAGCACACTTGCGGCGAGTGCCGTCAAGACATACCCAGACAGTTTTTTCATGTTCCTATAGTTTGAAGTTCAGTTCCATCCCGAAATAGGGCAGTACGGACCTGCGTACCAGAATGCCGTAGTTGGTGCGATAATTGGGCGAGACATCAAGGATCCGGTTGACGAACAAGGCACAGGCGATCTTGTCGTAGTAGAGTTTCTTGGTTGCCTTCAGATTGATGCTCATGCAGAACGGGACTCGGAAATAGCGCGACATTTCCGGCGTGAACGCGCGGATCATCAGACGCATCACGCCGTTCGAAGCCGAGGCATCGGTGAAGGGATGGGACTCCAACTGCTTGTCGATGTAGTATACTGGCCGCGGATTCCGCGGCATGTTTTGGCGGCCGGTAAACCACTGACATTGGAAAGAGGTCGAGAAAATCATCCCAAGCCGGGGAATCTGCGAATCGAACAGGATGTTGGTGTTGAGCACTTCCCGAAGATAGCCGTCCTGTTCTTCATAGCATCCGACATACGGATAGGTCTTGCCGGCCACCACAACGGAAGGACGGTAGTATTCCGGCTGGCTATTGGTGTAGCGGGTCGCAAACCAGGCTCCATTGACGGTGATTTTTGTTTTGAGCGGTTTGATCCGCGGCGTCGAAAGCGTGAATTCAATGCCCTCTTTCAAGGTCCGGCTTCCATTCGTGTGGAAGGAATATCCAACCAGCAGCG